>NZ_JAQNCQ010000059.1:0-7523 GCF_028368005.1 Geitlerinema sp. CS-897
CGGGTAGACCTCGCATTGGCTCGGTTCATCAAAGGCGACAAGAACGGCAAACGTAGCGGTAAGCCTAGATTTAAGGGGAAGAACCGCTATCGCACCTTTGCTTATCAGCGAGTCAAACCCGACTGCATCCAGGGCAATAAAGTCACGCTGCCCAAGCTGGGTGAAGTCAAGTTTATTCAACATCGCCTTGTGCCAGAGGGATTCACGATTAAGCGGGCTCTGGTAACAAAGAAGGCCGATAGCTGGTATGTCACGTTAACCCTTGAAGACAAGAGCGTTCCTGACTTGCCAGTTATCGAGATACAGCCCACCGAAACCAATAGCATTGGCGTGGATGCCGAACTGGAATACTTCATCGCCGGCTCTGATGGTTTAACTAAGCAACCGCCAAAGTTTTACCGCCAATCTGAAGACAAATTAGCTAAGCTCCAGGCAAAGCGAGACGCCAGGGCTAAAGGTTCAAAGCCGCGCCGTAAGCTGAATGAGCGTATTGCCAAGTTGCACCAACGCATTGCACGGCAACGGAAGCAGTGGCATTTTGAAACCGCTCGAGAGTTAATCGAGAAAGCGGAAGTCATCTTTGTCGAGGCTCTGAAAGTTTCTAATATGTCCCGACGAAATAGGCCGAAGCCGGGGGAGAACGGAACGTTTCTCCCTAACGGGCAAGCAGCCAAGTCGGGCTTGAATAAAAGTTTGGCTGATGCTGGGATAGCTGGGTTCCTCAACGATGTACTGCCTTACGTGGCTGAAAGAGCTGGTAAGCGGGTCGTGAAGGTTAATCCTGCTGGCACATCCCAACATTGTGCAATGTGCCTGAACCGAGTGCCGAAGGAATTGTCCGATCGCTGGCATGAATGCCCTTATTGCAGGGCGTCCATGCCGCGAGATGTGAATTCTGGGTTACTCATCAAAAAAGTGGGGTTGGGCGTTCGCCTCACTATAAAACGCGAATCCCGTAACGAGAGGAGAAGCCCACGCCGTACTGCTTAGCGGTCGGCGTCGGGAGTACGTCACTTCCCTCGATGCAGTTGATTTCACGAGCGTTTCATATTTGAGCGTCATGATGGAGGCGATCGCTGTCAGACAAGCGGCATTGTCCCGTCGTGCTAGCCACCATTAAAGGCGGTGTGTCAATCTTCCTATCCTTTGTATGTCATTTATAAATCGAAATATATTCATATAATATGACGTGCGATCGTCGATCGATGTTCTATTCCAGTGCTGCTGTCGTTTTTACAAGAGATCGTGAGCGATATTGAAAAAACCTCTCTTAAGTTAGATGTTTTACGCTCAATTAATCTGAAATACTGTTTTATAAAGAGTTTAAACCGAATTATTCGTTTGCGATCGAGCCGAATCAAAGCTTTTCGGACTGAGGTAACGGATACCTCATCATACAATTCTGAATTAGCGATTATCATATAAATCGATATACGTCAATAATTATGAACTTAACAACACGCCATCGGAATCGATCATGGTTCAAACTGTCAATCTGAGCTTGCAAGGCATGAGCTGCGCCGCTTGTGCCAACGCCATCGAAAAAGCGATCGCCAACGTTCCTGGCGTGAAAGGCTGCAACGTCAACTTTGCCACCGCCCAGGCCACCGTTCGCTACCAGGGCGACACGACCGACATCGAAACGATTCAACACGCCGTTTCAGATGCCGGATATCATGCCAAACCCGTCGACGACACAGATGTCGGCGATGCCGAACGGGACGCCCGCGAAGCCGAACAGCGCGATCTAACCCGTAAAGTCATTTTCGGTTGCATCGTCAGCATCGTTCTCGTCATCGGCTCTTTACCGATGATGACGGGGCTAGAGATCCCTTGGATTCCTATGTGGCTGCACCATCCTCTCCTGCAACTGGTGTTGAGTTTGCCCGTCATGGTGTGGTGCGGACAGGGCTTTTTTGTCGGTGCGTGGAAAGCGTTCAAACGCCACGCTGCTGATATGAATACCTTGGTTGCATTGGGAACCGGAGCCGCTTATCTCTATTCCTTATGGACGACGTTTTTTCCCGACTTTTTCCGCCAACAGGGAATTGCACCCGATGTCTACTACGAACCGGCTGCCGTCATTATTGCTTTAATTCTATTGGGGCGATTGCTAGAAAACCGAGCGCGAGGACGAACCTCAGAAGCCATTCGTAAACTGATGGGGCTGCAAGCAAAAACCGCTCGCCTCGTCCGCGACGGCGAAGAAATCGACGTTCCCATCGAAGACGTACAAGTCGGCGATCGCATCTTAGTCCGTCCCGGCGAAAAAATCCCCGTAGACGGCGAGATCCTCGAGGGATCTTCGACCATCGACGAATCGATGGTGACGGGAGAACCGATCCCCGTCCAAAAACAAAAAGGAGACGAAGTTATCGGGGCGACGATCAACAAAAGCGGCAGTTTCCAATTTCGAGCGGCTCGCGTCGGCAAAGATACCGTTCTCTCGCAAATCGTCCAACTCGTCCGCGACGCCCAAGGCAGCAAAGCCCCCATTCAAAAACTCGCCGATCGCGTGACGGGGTGGTTCGTTCCGGTCGTCATCGCCATCGCGATCGTGACCTTTCTCGTCTGGTTTAACGTCACCGGAAACCTTACCCTAGCGACCGTGACGATGGTGAGCGTTTTAATTATCGCCTGTCCCTGTGCCTTGGGGTTAGCCACACCCACCTCGATTATGGTCGGAACGGGTCTCGGTGCCGAGCGGGGCGTTTTGATTAAAGGGGCAGACAGCTTAGAAATCGCCCATAAAATCGACGCCATCGTCCTCGACAAAACCGGAACGCTCACCGAAGGCAAACCCAGCGTTACCAATTACGTGACCGTTTCCGGCATCGATAGCGAACTCGACCTGTTGCGTTTGGCGGCGTCTGTCGAACGCTACTCCGAACATCCTCTCGCCGAGGCGATCGTCAATTACGCCAAATCTCAGGACGTCCAGACTCCTTTACTCGATGCCGAAGCCTTTGAAGCTAAAGAAGGTATGGGCGTCGAAGCTGTCGTTGACGGAAAGCGGGTACAACTCGGTACGACGCGATGGATGTCCGAATTAGACATCGACGTTTCGGCATTGCGAGACAAACAGGAAGCCTGGGAATCCGAGGCGAAAACCACTGCTTGGATAGCCGTCGATGGCAAACTCGAGGGATTGTTGGGAATTGCCGACACCTTGAAACCTTCCTCGGCGGACGTGGTGAAGAAGCTGCATCGTATGGGATTAGAAGTCGCGATGTTGACGGGGGACAACCGCAAAACCGCCGAAGCGATCGCCCGTCAAGTGGGGATCGATCGCGTTTTCGCCGAAGTCCGTCCCGGCCAAAAATCCGATCGCGTCAAAGCACTCCAAGCCGAAGACAAAATCGTCGCGATGGTGGGGGATGGGATTAACGACGCTCCCGCCTTAGCCCAAGCCGATGTCGGTATTGCGATCGGAACGGGAACCGACGTCGCCATGTCTGCCAGCGATATCACCTTAATTTCAGGAGATTTACAAGGAATTGTCACGTCTGTTCGACTCAGCCGGGCGACAATGCGAAACATCCGACAAAATCTCTTTTTCGCCTATATCTACAACACCCTCGGAATTCCCATCGCGGCCGGCGTTCTCTATCCTTTCCTCGGCTGGTTACTCAATCCCGCGATCGCTGGAGGTGCGATGGCATTTAGTTCGGTTTCCGTGGTTACCAATGCGCTACGACTGCGCCGTGTCGACTTGTAAACCTAACCTTCAACGATGAGGGGAGCCAAGGGCGATCGAATAAGACGAACTTTCCTCCTCTCTTGACCGACCGATCTCGTCATCCCGTTGAAACAACTATGACTTTCTTTCTTACACTGCTCGGTACGTTCGTTTTTACAACGACGACGGCTCTAGCCGAACCGAAAACCGCTCCCAGTCACGAGAATTCGTTCAGAACCATCGAACAACCCCTTCCCGTGAAGGTTGGCGTTACCCTCGGAGGCATCGCTTTAATTGGCTTAGAACTGTGGTGGTTTCTCGGCAGTAAAACCCAAGCCCGAAAAGCAACGTCGGATACTGCAATTCAACAGATCGACATTACTGTCGATGGCGGTTACGCTCCCGATCGCATCGTAGTCGAAGCCGGAAAACCCGTCCGTCTGAACTTCTATCGCAAAGATCCGAGTGCCTGTGTCGAACAAGTGATTTTACCGAATTTCAAGCGATCGATAGAGTTAGCCTTAAACGAGACGACATCTGTAGAATTTACACCCCAAAAACCCGGAACCTATTCGTTTCACTGTGGCATGAATATGGTTCGTGGTGAAATCGAAGTGAGATCGCCCGACTCTTAAAAGGTCGATCGTTGGCAATCTTCACCAACAAATTAACCAATTCTTCAGTTAAAACTATCGATTAAAAAATACCAATTTTCTGATTTTATCACCTCTAAAATCTGATTGAATTGAAGTCTGTTTCTCGATCGCGTCCCGTTGAAATTCCCAATTTCCCAAATCCTCCCCTAAAATCGTACATCGTAAAATCTACGACCTCATATTATCGATGCGTAAACGCTCTCAGCCTTGGATTCAACGGCGATCGCGCTTTGTCATTGCAGCGATCGCGGCCTTCGGTGCCGTCATCACCGCCTATCTCACCCTCACCAAACTCACGGGTGGAACCGCCGCCTGTCCCACTGAAGGCTGTGACAAAGTTCTGGAAAGTCCCTACGCCACAGTGTTCGGTTTACCCCTAGCACTCTTCGGCTTCCTGGCGTATCTGGCCGTGGGAACCTTTGCCGTTTTACCTTGGTTCGCCAACCCAGAAACGAAAAAGTCGCTCCGCAACACCCTCGAACATTGGACTTGGCTGTTTTTGTTCGTCAGTAGTACGGCCATGGCGGTTTTTAGCGGCTACCTGATGTATATCATGACCGCCGAAATCCAGTCCCTGTGTCTGTACTGTATCGGTTCGGCAGTCTGCGCGATCGCCTTGTTCGTCCTGACCCTCATCGGGAGAGATTGGGAAGATCTCGGACAAATTATCTTCACCGGCATTATCGTCGCCTTCATCACCCTCATCGGTTCCCTTGCCGTTTACGCTCCCATCCACAGCCCCAAAGCCGAAACTGACAGCGGTTACGCCGTCACCACCGTTTCGGCACCAGACAACGTCGCCCTCGCCCAACACCTCGAAGAAACCGGAGCGAAGATGTACGGGGCGTTTTGGTGCAGTCACTGCTTAGAACAAAAACAGCTTTTTGGAAAAGAAGCGGCCGAAGCGATTCCCTACGTCGAATGCGACGCTAGCGGAACCAACCCGCAGCCCGAGCTCTGTCAAGCTGCCGGAATTCAAAGTTATCCCAGCTGGAAAATTAACGGTCAGTTGTATCCCGGTACGAAAACCCTCGATCGCCTCGCCGAACTGTCTGATTACACGGGATCTCAGAACTTCAGCGTTCGTTAAAGTGCGAGGCGAGGTGGTACGGGTTAGCGGGTGGATTTGACGAGGACGTTCTCGCGTGTTTTACGTACGCTCGATTGTTGTTTTCAGTAAATTTCTCATGTCTCGATTTCATTTCAACCGCCGCCAATTTCTCACCTTCAGTACCAGCAGTTTGGGGGCAGTATTACTCAACGCTTGTCTGAAGACTCAAACCTCTGAAAACACGTCTGGGGTGTCTGTCGCCACCGCCCGATCTACCCCCGTTATCGGGGCAAACCAAGCCGGTTCCGGTACGGTGGAAATGGAGTTAGAAGCACAACGAGGGCAATTGAACCTCGACGGGCGATCGATCCCCATTTACACCTATAACGGACAGTTTCCCCCACCTCGCCTCGAAGCCAAACCGGGCGATCGCGTCCGCCTTCGCTTCACGAACCGCCTCGACGAACCGACCAACCTGCACTACCACGGCCTGCACGTTCCCCCCACAGGAAACGCCGACAATGTCTTTTTGAAGGTTTCACCGGGAGAAACTCTTCTCTACGAATTCGACATTCCTCAAGACCATCCCGCAGGAACGTTTTACTACCATCCCCACTATCACGGATTCGTCGCCCGTCAGGTGTTCGCCGGATTGGGGGGATTCTTTATCGTTCGAGGAGAATTGGATGAAATTCCCGAAATCCGCAACGCCACCGAAACCTTTGCATTTTTGAAGGATTTCGACACCGATCCGACTGGGAACGCCTGGGGACATATGGAACGAATGCGGGGACGCGAGGGGCAGTACGTCACCGTCAACGGCCAGTTAAACCCCACCTTAACCTTTCCTGAAGGGGGGTTGCTGCGCTTGCGACTGTTAAATGCCTCTAACGCCCGCTTTTATCGCTTAGCTTTGGAAGACCGCCCGTTTTACCTCGTGGCGACCGATGGCGGAGCGATCGCCGAACCTGTGGAACTACAGGAATTGCTGTTAACGCCGGGAGAACGTGCCGATATTTTAATTCGGGGTGACAAGCCTGCTGCGTCGTTCCGTCTGTTGAATTTGCCCTACAACCGAGGTGGCATGGGCATGATGGGCGGTCGCGGTGGCGGGATGATGGGCGGTCGCGGTGGCGGGATGATGGGTGGTCGTCACGGTGGAATGATGGGCGGCGATCGCGATTTCAACGAACCGCAGACCCTAGCTACCCTTGCTTACGAAGGGTCAACTCCCGTGCAATCTCTACCAAGCCGTTTAATTCCCGTTTCTCCCCTTCCCGAACCGACACGAGTACGACGCTTTACCCTCAGCCACGGGATGCAGCCCGGTATGGGAATGGTGTTTTTAATTAACGGAAAAGCTTACGATGGCGATCGCATCGATACGTCAGTTCGGTTGGGCGATGTGGAGGATTGGGAGATCGTCAATCAAGGAACGTTCGACCACCCCTTTCATCTCCACATCAACCCGTTTCAAGTTGTCAGTCGCAACGGACAGTTCGATTCCCAACCCACTTGGAAAGACGTTGTTTCAGTACCTGCTGGCGAAACTGTTCGCATTCGCGTTCGTTTTCGAGATTTTGCCGGAAAAACAGTCTATCACTGCCATATCCTCGATCACGAAGATTTAGGGATGATGGGAATTATCGATATGCGGCCTGGATAGTTTTTCTACCAGCGCGGACAGTTACCGCCCCTTCCGCCACGGTGGCCGCCGTGGCGGCCGCCACCGTGATGGTGGCTGTCGAGTTGTTCTTGAGGACTTTCGTAAGTTTCGTTTGTCGAATTGCTACGAGCTTGAGGAACGCTAAAAATTGTCATTCCTGCGATCGTTGCGAGAGCAATTCCAAATGCAATCGATTTAGACATGGTTCGATTTCCTCCTATTTAGATTAAATCGAAACTTCTATATTTCACGATAGCGCGATTTTGTCTTCAATGCGATCGTCGCTTACAAACTGTTTGATAAATTTAAGATTATTTGTACGCGAGTATTATACCAAATCCTGTTTCCAAACCTGCTAAACTTTTAAGCCGCAAATTCCAGCCAATGATAGTTCGTTAAATCCCGAATCTCTTCTTGCATCTGTTCTTGAAGGACACAGCACCTTTTCCCCAACACTTCTTCAAGTTCCTC
>NZ_JAQNCQ010000060.1:0-6547 GCF_028368005.1 Geitlerinema sp. CS-897
AGTTACGAGCGGAAACCGCTGCTTGGTCGAGCGACATTAACCATTCCCAGCGCGGGGTTGACTGGCAGATGAAGGTAGAGGACGCACGCTGCAAGCTGGCCTCGGTCTACCCTAAAATTAAGTTTTGACGCTGCACTAGCCCGATCGCGTGCGATCTTGGGTGTAGATCTCCCATAGCCCGATCCGACATCCCATCCCGAGTGTAGCCGTGCGATCGCCCTCAACGAATCTCCACGTTTGGGTGTCTGATGGGGAAAATGCCATCCAAGGGAAGACTACAATAAACATTAGGAACGTTCCTCTCGCGATCGACGAGATCGTATTGGCGAGGTATCTTTAACCGCACGATGGCTCGATGGATGGCAGTGCTTCTCGAGCCGTTCAGGTCGGGGCAAGCGTCTACAATTCCTAAATTATCCGAGCGGTATGAATTTTAGTATTGTTATAACGACATACAACCGCTTATACCTTCTCAAACGTGCGATCGACTCAGCCTTGGCTCAAACCTTGCCCTGTGAAGTGATCGTCGCTGACGATTGCTCTTGCGACGGAACTCAAGAGTACGTTTTAGAGTTACAAGCGGCATTAGCAGAGATCGGCGATACGCGATTGATCTATCATCGCAATTCCACCAATAGCGGACATTCGGCGACGATGAACGCGGGAGTTCGGACGGCTTCGGGGAAATGGATCAAACCCCTCGACGACGACGATTATCTCGACTCTAACTGTCTCAGCGAAATGTGGCGAGCGATCGAACGCCACCCCGAAGCGGTCATTTGCTCCTGTCAAGCCGCTCAAGTCAATCCCGAAGAAGTCGAACTCAGTCGGACTCCACCCACCGGGCCGGGAAAAGCATTTTATATTCCCCAGGAAGACATTCATTACGGAATGCTGTTAGAAATCGTACCGTTTGGGACTCCCGTACAAGTGGCATTTCAACAAGAAGCATTTTGGAAAGCTGGAGGATGGGATTCACAGTTTGACGGGAACTGTGACGATATCGATTCTTGGATTAAAATCGGGCAATTTGGCGATGCCATTTTTATCAATCAATGTTTGGCGTATCGCACGATTTGGCAGGGGGCTTACAACCGCAAGTTCGCCCTACAAAAGCGGTTGACAACCAATATTTTGATGAAGGAGAAGATTTATCATCTCGTCAGTCCGAAGTATCGATCGCATATTCCGAAAGTCGAACACGTTGCCGCTTATCTCAAGCTGCACTGGGGAGTCGTTGCATTCAAGCAAGGGCGGTTTTGGGAAGGATTTAAACTTCTGTTTCACACGTTCTTTTATTGGCAAGCGTGGGAACTGTTCGTTCGCGCGACGTTGTTTCGCCAAAGTCCCTGGCTGGCGCGATCGAAGTGGTTTGAAGATTACAGCTTCAATTTTCCTCCTAAATACGAATCCGAACGTACGAATCTTAAGAACAGCGACATTCAAAACTATCTCAAACGACAGCGTCAAATTTTACAATTTAAATGGAGCTTAGCTGCGATTCGACAAGGACGAGTAAAATCGGGATTAAAATTAGGAACAAAAGTACTCTTAAACTTGCTAAAAGATGTAATCTACTACCGATTTCCCCAACGCTGGCAAATCAAAAAAATTCCAATTCGAGAACGAATCGAGGCCAACACCAATTTAATTGAAGAAATATACGATATTCTACAAAAAAAGTATAGTTCGCAAATTCCCTACTTAAAGGATTTACGACACTACATTCATTTGAGATGGGCTTGGGCGGCGCTAAAGCAAGGTAAAATTTTAACGAGTATTCGAGTGGCGTTTCCCGCTGTTTTCTGTTGGAAAGCTTGGGAAATTTGGCTAAAAACCATACGACATCAACACCAGGAGCAGCGTCAGAATTCAGTGAGAAAATGGATCTTAATTGACGATCGCGAACCGTAAAATCACGAGTTCTTCCGACCTGGATATGTTGAATAAATGCCTGTATGGCAGTCCCAAATGAGTCTTCAAAAATTAAAACACCCGAAAAAATCTGATTCCCCGTTCCCCATTCCCGATTCCCTTTTGGCCTCAATTTTGTTACACAACTGATTTAGGGTTGCTATAGCCTTTATCTGGAAAAGAATGCAAGCAATTTTAGCCATCTTTTTTATACCATGTAGCGAAAACTCTTATCCTGTAGCAGAATCATTTGAGTTGTGAACGTCCTCTGTAATTAAGATCGCCGTGTTACGGTACTTTCAGATTATAAAATCTCA
This sequence comes from Geitlerinema sp. CS-897, assembly GCF_028368005.1. Lineage (NCBI taxonomy): Bacteria > Bacillati > Cyanobacteriota > Cyanophyceae > Geitlerinematales > Geitlerinemataceae > Geitlerinema > Geitlerinema sp. CS-897. The sequence goes on from NZ_JAQNCQ010000060.1 coordinate 2,232, forward strand.
CGAATCAGTCGAGCTGGCGATATAAGAGTTTCAGCGATTTATTGCAGAATAAGTTCGGAAGAGCCGAATAACGAAAAAAACACAGATAGGACTGACGCAGTTCAACCGAAACAACACTGAATAGAGAGGTTGGTGAGCATTGCCGACCCTACAAATGGTGTAGATGCGTAACTCTTGGCAAATAAAAAACGGCACTCGTCCTGTCTTACCTGAGTGCCGCTTTATCTCAACTCGCGATCGCCTAACTCGCCGTATTCGATTTAGGAAGGATGTCTAAAAAGGCATCGAAATCAGCCAAACTTTCGCGGTAGTTTTGAACGGCTTGGGCATAATCTCGCTCTTTCGCCGCCAAATTGATTTCTTCTAAATGACGAAACAGATTTCGCGCCAAGTCTCGGCCTTGACGCTGTTCGTCAGGAAGCAAGTTGCGATTAATCAAACTCATGTCCTGTCGCAACGTTCCAAGAGGTCCGTGAATAAAGTTATCGACATCGACCCAATCTCTGGCGTCGATGAGGTCTTCAAGTTCGCCCATGCGATCGCGCAACTCCGTTACCTCAGTACTGTAAGACTGAATCCGTTCGAGAGTTTCGGGCGTGTAAGTGGGAGCCTCCACCGTCGCCGGGCCGCCGCAACTCACGAGAAACACCGCGACGCAAACCAGAAGACCGGCCAAAATCGAACGATATCGTGACATAAACATCTGAAATTTTACGCCTTTTAACTCAACTGTCCCTATCTTATACAGCGTCGGCCGTCTTTTTTCGAGCAGAGGAGCGTTCCCGAGTCCGAATGCGGACGAGAGTTGGCCTTCGCATCCCGTGGCATAATGGAGTGCGGTATATTCTCAAGCGAACTTTAAAATTGAAAGTTAGACGGGCGATGAGAGACCTGGCGATCGCAGCTAGGAGGTCTTTGTGAAAGTTTTAGTTGTGGGAAATGGCGGGCGCGAACACGCCCTGAGTTGGAAACTTCTCCAGTCGGAGAAAGTGACGAAGGTGTTTTGCATCCCCGGTAACGGCGGGACGGCAACGATGCCGAAGTGTCAAAATTTAGCGATGTCAGTCGATGATTTCGACGGTATCGCGCGGTTTGCCCTGGTGCAAGGGGTGGCCTTCGTGGTCGTTGGACCGGAACTCCCCCTAGCCTTGGGGATTACCGACGCATTGCAAGCGCAGGACATTGCTGTATTCGGCCCGACGCAAGCCGGAGCGCAAATCGAATCGAGTAAGGCTTGGGCGAAAGCATTGATGCAAGAGGCGGGAATTCCGACGGCGCAATCGGCGACGTTCGATCGCACCCAAGTCGAAGACGCCAAAGCCTACGTCAAAGCCGTCGGTGCGCCGGTCGTCGTCAAAGCCGACGGGCTCGCGGCCGGAAAAGGTGTGACGGTCGCCCGCACTCTTGAAGAGGCACTTTCCGCCATCGACGGCATCGCTCGAGGTCAGTTCGGCGACGCGGGTAATACCTTGGTCGTCGAGGAGTTTCTCTCCGGTCAAGAAGTGTCGGTTCTCGCCCTCACCGACGGCGAAACCATCGTACCGCTGTTACCCGCCCAAGATCACAAACCGATCGGAGAAGGGGATACAGGCCCGAACACGGGAGGAATGGGCGTTTACGCTCCGACCCCCGTACTCTCGCCAGAACAGGTCAAGCAAGTCCAGCGAGAGATCCTCGAACCGACCATCGCCGCGTTGCGACAGCGGGGAATCGACTACTGTGGCGTTCTCTATGCTGGGTTGATGGTGACGCCAGAGGGAGAGGTCAAGGTTCTCGAGTTTAACTGTCGCTTCGGCGATCCCGAAACTCAGGCGGTGTTACCGCTGTTGGAGACGCCGTTATACGAGTTGATGTTGGCCTGCGTGGAAAAGCGCCTCGGACAACTTCCGGCGATCGAATGGAAAAAGGGGGCGGCGGTGTGCGTGGTCATGGCGTCCGGCGGTTATCCGGGGTCTTATGAAAAAGGTAAACTCGTCGAAGGAATTCTCGAGGCTGAAGAAACTGGCGCACTCGTGTTTCACGCCGGAACGCAACTCAAACAGCAGCAACTCGTGACCAGTGGCGGTCGCGTGTTGGGCGTAACCGCAGTGGGTGAAGACTTTGAGGACGCGATCGCCAAGTCCTACGCCGCCGTTGAAAAAATTGAGTTTGAAAACTGTTACTACCGCCGCGATATCGGCTACCGTATTCGCTAGCATTTTGGCGAATTTCAGTGCGATATCTGGGGAGAGCGCCCCGACGACGGCGTAGATCCAAACAGTTTTGAAATTGACCCGATCGCAATGCAAACTGTCCGTTCTGTGATGCGATCGGATTTTTATCGAGTCGCTGTATCTTTGGGCAGTTTCGCACCGCATCGCTTACAAAATTTGGCATCGACATCGTGAACCGACCACTGACAGACCGAACATTCTAATTCGATACGTTTGGCACTTTTAACGAGTTGCTCGACCAATTCGCTCAGTTGCCAGGGAATGAGGGCGACGCCCGTTAAAATCATTAAAATGGTGAGCAGCCGACCCGTTTCTGAAAAGGGAATGACATCGCCAAACCCAACAGTCGTCATGGTAACGATCGCGAAATACAAGGCATCGAGAAAGGTGTCGAAAATTTCGGGATTGCTGGGATGTTCGACTTGATAAATCAATCCCGAAAAGATAAAAATAATAATAAATAGCGTCATCAAAATACGAACGAGAATAAATCGTTCTTCAATTCGTTCTTCGTTCCCCAAACGAAAAATAAAAAAATTTATGTTTAAGAAACGAACGATTCGCAGCATCCGAAACCAACGAAACGTAAGAATAAAGCTATGACTGTTAATTCCAAAAAAAAACGGCAAGATTACAAACAAGTCAATTAAAGACAGCGGGCTGAATAAAAATTGCAGGCGATCGCGAGCGACGCCCAACCGTACTAAATATTCAACTGCAAAGATAGTTAAAATCGAGGTATCTAAAATTTCGAGTTCTCGGAGAACCGTCGTAGAAAGGGGATAGGTTTCCGCTACAAAAATTCCCGACGACACAAAAATCAAAATGGCAATCGTTAAATTAATCGCTTGCCCGAGCGGGGTTTCGAGATCGTCGAGATAAAAAGCGATTTTGTCACGAACGGCCATTTTCCTCACCTCGGTATCCGTTCGGTCTGTACCGATCCGACCACTAGAAAGGATAACTGAAAGAGAACGTTAAATAGAACCGCGATCGCACCCGTCCTCGAAAATTTATCGAGCGATCTAAGACATTTCGTTAAAACACATCAAAATTCGCGTCTCGGGGCGCAATCTCGATTTTAGACTAGAAAGGAGTTTAAGGAGTTCGACCAATTGCCCCATCGCATCTCAGCGAGAGGGAATACCAGTCTTAATATCGCTCGAGGAAAATTATGCCGACACTTTACGTTAACCCCAATACCGGAAACGACACCGCCGACGGGAGCGCCTCCCAACCGTTTAAAACGATCCGACAGGCCCTGGCCCGAGCGACATCGGGAACGACCGTCCAACTCTCGCCGGGAAGCTATACCGAAAACAGCGGTGAAACCTTTCCCCTCACCGTTCCGACTGGCGTGAAACTCGTAGGCAACGAAAGCAATCAAGGCAAAGACATCCTCATCTCGGGTAGCGGCACGGCATCGACCAACGCCGGACCACAACCCGTCGCCCTCTGGCTCGAAGGCGATACGGAACTGCGAGGCGTCAAAATTTCCAATACCGAAACGCGCGGAACGGGGGTCTGGATTCAATCGACCGATCCCACCGTCGCCCACTGCACCTTTACATTATGCAAGCGAGAAGGCGTCCGCGCCTCGGGAACCGCCAAACCCCTCATCGAAAACAACCTCTTCGTCCAAAACGACTCTTACGGGATTTGGTTCCTCGGCGAAGCTAAAGGCGAAATTCGCAACAATACCTGTCAAAACACGGGAACGGGAATTTCGATCGGGGACGATTCGGCACCGTTGATGGCCAACAACCACATCCTCGACAACCGCATTGGCGTTTTGTTGACCCACAGCGCCCGACCCGTTCTACGCGGTAACATTATCGAAAAAAACACCGATTACGGCCTCTCGGCCATTTCTTCGGCCCTCCCCGATTTGGGCAAACAGCAAGATCCCGGCGGCAACGTATTTCAAAATAACGGCAAACAAGACCTACAAAACGCCACGTCTTTAACCTTCATCTCAGCCGGAAACCAACTCAACCCCACGAAGGTTCAAGGATCGGTCGAGTTTATCGCCGTTGATAGTGGGACGCCCGTTCCCACGCCGACCCCCACACCTACGCCGACCCCCACACCTACGCCGACCCC
>NZ_JAQNCQ010000061.1:0-22229 GCF_028368005.1 Geitlerinema sp. CS-897
GAGAGGGGGAGAGGGGGAGAGGGGGAGAGGGAGAAGGAAGTTAGTCAACTATCCACTGCTTAAAATCAAATTAGCGGCGATTTTGCCCGAATTTAACACGCCGGGGATTCCCGCGCCGGGATGGGTTCCCGCACCCACTAAATATAAATTCGGAATGGTTTCGCTGCGGTTGTGGGGGCGGAACCAGGCCGACTGAAACAAAGTCGGTTCGATAGAAAAGGCACTTCCGAGATGGCTGTTGAGTGTCGTGCGGAAATGACGGGGATCGATAAATCGTTCCGTGACGATGTGTTTCGATAAATTGGGCAGATAGTGACGTTCGAGAAACTCCACGATGCGATCGCGATATCTCGACGCCACAGTTTTCCAGTCGATATCTCCGGCTAAATTCGGCACGGGAGACAGCACGTACCAACTATCGCATCCCGGCGGCGCGAGACTGGGATCGGTCGCGGTCGGGTGGTGGAGGTACAGCGCGAAATCCTCCGCTAAATGGTGATGTTGAAAAATATCGTCCATCAACGTTCGATAGCGCGGTCCCATGAGAATCTCGTGATGCGCCATGTCGGGGTATTGTCGGTCGGTGCCGAAATACAACACGAACAGCGACATCGAATAGCGCAGGCGGCGCAACTGGGGACGCCGGAACCTCGGCGGAACTAAATGTAAATAGGTGTGGGCGACGTCGGCGTTACTCACCACCGCGTCTGCGGCCAACGCCTCACCGTCGGTCAACCGCACCCCCGTCGCGCGTTCCGTATCGGGGTCGATGGTAATGGCTTCGACGGGAGATTTTTGTCGCAGCGTCCCGTGTAACTGGCGAAACAGCGTCACCAACGCCTGCACCAGCGCCCCCGTTCCTCCGAGGGGAAACCACACCCCGAACTCTTGTTCGAGGCGGTGAATCATGGCGTAAACCGAGGGACTTTGAAAGGGATTGCCCCCGATTAACAGCGGGTGAAAGCTAAAGGCTTGGCGCAAGCGGGGATCTTTGAGATAGCGATTCACCAAACTCGTAACCGATCGATAGGTTTGCAAGCGCACCATGTCCGGGGCGACGCGCAACATATCGAGGAAACTCAGAAACGGTCGTTCCATCAGGGGCAATCCCGCCTCGAAAATGTCCGAAGCGGCTTGGCTGAAGCGAAGATAGCCTTTTTCGTCGCTGGGTTTAAACTGGCGAATTTGTTCGAGGAGCGCTTCGCGATCGCTGTTGTAGCGAAAGATCGAACCGTCGGGAAACCGGACGTTATAGAACGGATCGAGCCGGACTAATTTCACGTAATCGTCGATGTTTTTCCCCGCCACCTCGAACAGTTCCCGAATTAAGTTCGGGACGGTCACGATGGTCGGCCCGGCATCGAAGGTAAAGCCGTCTTGCTGGTAAACGACTGCCCGGCCGCCGGGTTGACTGCGTTTGTCTACCACAGTCACCGAACATCCGGCAGCTTGCAGGCGAATGGCGGCTGAGAGTCCTCCCAAGCCGCTTCCAATAACGACGACCTTCATAGTGATTCTAGTGAGTTAACGTCAAGTCGGGCTAAGGATGGCTTTTTCCTCCCAAATTGCTGAAACACTGTAACCTCGTTGCACGGCGAGCGGATCGAGTCAGGGCAGAATGAGGGTTTCAGCTTATCCCGAACTCAGGTTGAGTTATTTCTGGTGGAGAGCGGCTTCTAGACGTTCGACAATGGTACGGGCCAGCGGTGCGAACAACTCTTGTTTTTGTTGCGTTTCGGTTTCGGTGTCGCCCGAAGCCGTTTCGGTTTTAAAAGACAGTCCCGACTCGGCGTCGGGAACCAAGCGAATTCGACCTAAATCTCCGAGTCGCACGTGGGAAAAGCGATAGGAATAGACGCCTTCGGCTTCTTCGGTGGATACGGTGACACCGTCGGGAAGCGAGACGGGGAGAGAGTTCGCGGCTTGCGCTCCGTCAGTTTGGATGGTTCCGTCTTCGCGCACCCACATCGCCTGAATGCTGGAGGAACTGGCGATGACGATGACGGCTTCGGTTTCGGGGTTGTAGGTGCGGACTAATTCGGCCACGTTTTCTTTTGTAGCTGGGTCTGCCATCCACAGAACCGTGTCGCTGTGGTCTTGGGCGATGTAGTAAATGATGGTTTCGACGTCTTTTTGGTCGTAGAGAACGAGACCGCGATCGCCTCGGCGTTTCGATTGTGCGATCGCTTCGTCCACGGCGCAGGGTAGCAACACTGAAGCGACCTGTTCGCGCATACTGTCGTCCCAGGTCAGGGGATCGCGAAAGCGAGCTTTCCAGTCGTCTGGAACTCTAGCCATCATGCGATCGTAAATAGCGGGGGTCACGTCTACAGCAGGCGGACGCTCGGGAATAGGGGTCACGGTCTCGTTCCTCGGTCTCAACCCGTCAATTTTAACGTTAGGGTTCGCGCCGGTTCAAACCAATGCCCGGCGACGAGTGGTTTGTATCGCTGCGATCGACCGTTTTGTCGGGCGTTGAGGTTGGGGTTTCGGCGGTTGAGGTTTCGGATTTTGCCGGACGGGGAATAACTTTGGCTTCGCCGTCTTCGGCCAGTTCGGCGCGATCGCGCACCGTTGTCGGGACGGCCACCTCTTCGACTTCCGGCAGTTTTTCGACTTTCAAGTGGGAACTGTTCGCACCGGAAAGGCGTTTGAGCAGTTTCGGTTTGGGGGCGTGCAGCAAATAGATAATGCGATCGCCGGTTTCCCACGTATCGGAAGTCGAAAGCACCTGAAGCTGGCGATCGCGCTCTCGCAACAGTGGCACCAGTTCCCCAGAGCGAATTAACGCCTGTAAATGGGCTTTCTGGAACGCCACGCCCGGTTCTTCTAAGACGGTTTCCCCGAGCTTCACTTCCCCTTCCTTGAGGTACTGGTTCCACATTTTTAACGGGAACTCGGGCATCATAGCTTGTTTGATTTTCACCTTGTTGGCGGGCGCACTAGATTTGTCTCGCGGTAACAACGCCAACGTCCGGGGCGGCTCGAACTCTTCCATTGCCCGTTGTGCCAAAACGGTATTGACCTCTCCGTTACTGGTCATCGTCAGGAAAGTCCCCATCGACTCCAGCCCGGCTTCTTCTAACACTTCCGTATCCAACGCACTGCTGAGAAAGACCTTCAAATCCTCCCGTTCGGCTTCCCGACAGGCTTCTGGATCGGTATCGACCAGGGCGACCGCCTCGCCCCGTTCTTGGAACAACCGCGCGATGAGGCGGCTGAGGGGATTCGATCCCACGATCAACAAACCGGTGGCCGTCGTCGATTCGAGACCCAGCCAGCGCACCACCCATTTGGCGGTCAGTCCCTGTAACAGCACTGTGATAATAATCGTTAGGAACACTAAGGCTTTAATGGCGTCGCCCCCGTTAATGCCGCGATCGGTCAACAGGATCGAAAACAGAGAAGCCACGGAAGCCGAAACGATGCCTTTCGGCGCGATCCAGCTTACGAAGAGTTTCTGACGCCAATCCATGTTGCTGTTGCCGGTACAAATCCAGACGTTGAGGGGACGCACCACGAACATCAACACGGCCACGGTTCCCAAGCTACCCCACCCCAAGGCGAACAAACTGGGAATGGATAGGTCGGCGGCCAGGAGGACGAACAGCACCGACACGGCTAAAACCGTCAGCTGACTTTTAAAGCGCCTCAGCATCCGTTCTTCGGGCAAGGAAGACGCCCGCATGACCATTCCGGCGACGACGGTGGCCATCAACCCCGACTCGCTGACGAGGAACTGAGACAGAACGAAGAGAAACCAAACGCCGGCTAGGACGATGAGGTTTTTGAGTTCTTCGGAGAGGAAGTTGGCGCGGGTAATGAACTCGCTGAGCAGCCAACCGCCGCCCGCCCCGAGTGCGACGCCAATGCCCAAGCGCAGCAACAAGCCGCTGAGGACGCCGAGGGGATCGGCATCTCCGTTGAGAACGACGTCTAGGACTAAAACGGCGAGGATAGCACCGACGGGATCGATGAGGACACCTTCGCCTTCGAGGAGGGTTGCTACTTGTCGATCGACCCGGACTTGTTTGAGAAGCGGCGTCACGACAGTCGGCCCGGTGACGACGACTAAGGCGGCGTAAAGAAAGGCGATCGGCCAGGGGAATTCTGCCAAGCCGTGGGCGGCCATTCCCCCGCCGATAAAGGCGATCAGCGTGCCGAAGGTGACGAGGTTGCGTAGGCTCCCCGACACGCGCCCTAGATCCCGTAACTCTAAGCTCAATCCCCCTTCAAACAGGATCAAGGCCACCGAAAGGGAAACGATGACTTCGAGTCCGTTACCGAGCAAGGTCGGATTGACCCAGTGCAGACCGCTCGGTCCGAGGAGAATGCCGAATACGAGCAGAAAGACAATGCCGGGTACTTTAAAATATTCGGCGAGGACTTGTGACCCGATCCCGGCTGTTACGGTCAGGACGATTAGAAGCGTAATCTCAAAGGATGCGTCCATAAGGCTGAAACGTCAGCTACCATCCGCACGATCGCTCGACTCGAAGTTTCCCGTGGCGTTGATGCTCGGGTCGTTCTTCGAGCGAGACGATATCGAACGGGGCGACCTGCCGCACGCGACCGTCACCTTTTTTTGTTAGCGTAAACTGTTTTTGGAAAAATTGGTACAAATGCAGACTGTCTGACTCGTCAAAGACAAGTCAGAACAGAATAACATAACTCGATCGATTCGATGCCTCTGTCTGTGGAGAGAGAAGGGTAAAAAACGAGAAAAAAACGCGCGATCGCAGGGGGTGAGACGGTTGAATTTCAATTAATTTGATTTTTTAATCGTTTGCGGGTCGTTTGTTTTTTCCCTTCCATCGCCCCGGCGTCAAACCCGCGTCAAAACCGATCGACACTGGAGACGTAGACGGGTTCGAGACGGATAGCCACGATGCTCGACGGACGGGCGACCATATACTCTCCCTGAATGTTTTTGAGGGGAATGTTAATAAAATCGTCGGATTGGGCTTTCGGCTTCAGCTCGCTACCGTACCATTTTTGAAAGTCTTCGATGGTGGGAAACCGCACTTCTTCTCGTTGTCCGCCGATTAAGAACAGGTGAACGGCGTATTCGCTAGGTTTGGGCATAGTTGAGATCGTGGTAAAAATAGGGGGCGCTCTGCGATCGCGTGGGTGGGAAAACGCCGTGACGCCTGGGGTCGTGGGTGTCTCGACGTCGCGATCGCATTCCAAACTAGGATACCAAACGGAATCGCTGTAACATCGTTTCCATCACGGTCGGTAACGCACGCTCGAGTCCGGCCTCGTCGCTGAATTCGAGCTGTTGGTACGTGGGTAAGTCGAACGGAAATCGACCCGAGAGGTCGCGGCGGTTCTGGCGAGCGAGGAGAATATGCTCGACAGGTTTGCTTTGTAAGGCGTAACCGAGTTCGATGCAGACGTTGGGACTCGGTAACAACTGCGATTCGTCGCCTCCCGTTGCGGCTAAGGGGGTGGTGTCGGCGACGACGAGCAGACTTTTGCGGATTTGTCGCAGTTGGTGGGCGCTCAGACGGATCGCACCCTCGAGGGGAAGTTGGGATAGTTCGAGGGTTAAGGGAACGCGCGATCGCCGGTTGAAGTCGGTTAAAAACTGTTCGAGACGCTCTTGTAACTGCTCGCTGGCTTGGGGATAAGCGCTTTGACGAGATAGGAAAATTTTCGGCTCGAGATGGGCGAGAACGTCGTGTTTGGTGAAGTAAATTTCGTGACTGCTCAGATCGATGTTAGAAATGGCGTACCCTCCACTTCCGTCGATGTAAAATTCCACCCGTTCCCCGGCTAAATAGCGGTTAAACCACTCGGTTCGCTCGATTTCGGCGCTTTCTTCGAGGAAGTCCGCTCGCAAGCCCGATTTCAACAGGCTATTTTTGCTCAAGCGAATGTCGTGGGGGCGTTTTCTCAGTTCTGCGATCGGCTCGTATTTTTCGATGTACCAACCTCGTAATGCAATGATGGCCATAGCTTTCGTATCCCCCAGACGATTTTTTGCGAACTTATTATTATAGCAAACTATGCCAGGTTTCCCAAAAAGTCAGACTGCGATCGACGCTATCGCAAAAATTCCGTAGTGGCGTTGCATACAACGGTATACAGCGCCGCTACGGGGTTCGTGTCGAGATCTCTCTCGTATCGAGATTGCTTGGGAGGTGAATTCTTCCGTCTTAACGGCTCGCAGCGGGGTTTTGGCGACAGCACAGACGCATTAAAATCCATACTGAGGCCAGTTTGAGCAGTTCTAAAATCCAGTACCCTTGGTGCATCGACGCCATTGCTGTCGGAATTTCTACAGTGGGATCGAGCGGGTTTAACTGTACCCCTAGCGCACTCATCTGCGGCGTAAAGAAATAGGTATAGGTTAGGGCGACGCCTAACAACAAAATTGAAAGGATAATGGCTTTGCGCGTTTGAGTGCCGAAAAAGTGCCGCGTTTGGTTTAAAACCAACACGCTGGTTAGGGCTAATCCCGCAAATATTAATTCGAGGTGATTGAATCGCTCGAACGTTAGATATCCCACAGAGGCGAATCCGGGTTCTGTCATCATACCCATTGCGTACAAACTCGGCATGACGACTAAGTCTAGGACGAGGCTACCGCCAAACCACAGGGCGAGAACGACGGAAAGAACGGTTTGCCATGAGGGACGTTGGTGTCCCGAACCCATAAACGCAGTCATCGCGATCTCCGTCTTTTTGTATCTATTTCTAGGGTAGCGAGGTTTGACTCTTGGAAATATGAAAAATCGTTGCGATAACCGACCCCAATTCGGGCGGTTTTCTGGGGGGCGATCGCCCCGGCTCGAGGGCGAAAACGCTTCGAGAAAAGCTGTTTGCAACCTATGGTAAACGGGACGATTTCGGCGGTTTGGCGATCGCGTTTTATTCAACGAAGTTCATCACGTTTTGTAACGTTTCTCGTCGTTCTGTATCGGTGTTCGTTCGGGCGAAAATGTGACGGACGATTTCGGCGATCGTATTGCCGTTTCGTTGCGTCCCCTCAGCCTCTCTCGTTATCTTGTAAGTTGCATCAAGTTGCGTCGAACGCCTGTTCGAGACAACGTCGCACGCGATCGCTCTACAAAACCGAAAACTTCATCAATGACCCAAAAAGCTGTTGTATTGCTATCGGGAGGTCTCGATTCCTCCACTGTTCTCTACCAAGCCCGAGCGGACGGATTCGACTGTTACGCCATATCCTTCGACTACCAGCAACGCCACCGTCGCGAACTCGAGGCCGCTGGCGCGATCGCCGAAGCCGCTGGGGTGAAAGACCATCAAATCGTCCGCTTCGACTTAACGCGGTGGGGAGGGTCGGCGTTGACGGATGCAAGTCTCGATCTTCCCGAGTCGCGATCGCTCGAGGACATGGGACGAGATATCCCGATTACCTACGTTCCCGCTCGCAACACCATTTTTCTCAGTTTCGCTCTCGCCTACGCCGAAGTTCTCGAGGCCGAACGCATTTACATCGGTGTCAACGCCCTGGATTACTCCGGCTATCCCGACTGTCGCCCAGATTATATCGCTGCGATGCAAGAAGCGTTTCGTTTGGGAACGAAACAGGGGCGTGAAGGAACTTCGATCGCGATCGAAACCCCGCTGATTCAACTGAAAAAAACCGAAATTATTCAACTCGGTAACAGCCTCGGCGTCCCTTGGGAAAAAACCTGGTCATGCTACGCAGGAGGCGATCGCCCTTGCGGTATCTGCGATTCCTGTCGCTTGCGTCTAGCCGCTTTCGCCGAACTCGGCTTAGAAGACCCAGGGTTTCGACAGTCGTAGGGTGCGCGTTTTACAGTGAACAGTGAACAGTGAACAGTGTTTCAGTTACCAGTGAGTCGTAGGGTGCGTGACCTAAAGACACGACAAATATGCCGCGAAACCGGCCAACTCGTCACGCACCGACTCCACAGTTGACCGTATCTTCCTGTCCCCTGGTCGCCTTGTCCCCCTTGTCTTCCGGGTCTTCCGGGTCTCTCAAGAAAACGCCTGTCGGTCGAACGGAAGGGGTCGTTCGTCAAAGGTCGAGGTGGAGGCGACGACTTGACGGGGAAGTTCGATGTGGAAAGTCGAACCGGAACCGACTTCGCTTTCGACGGAAATTCGGCCGTTCATCATTTTAACGAGGGCTTCGGTAATGGCTAAGCCCAAACCCGTTCCGGTGTGGGTGCGGGTGGAGGTATTGTCGAGCTGCTCGAAGGTGGCGAAAACTCGCTTGAGATTTTCGGGGGCGATACCGATTCCCGTGTCGCTGACGGAGAGAGCGACACGATCGCTCGAGGGTTCCCAAACTCGCAGTTCGATCGCCCCTTCTTCGGTGAATTTGAGCGCGTTCGAGAGTAAGTTGGTAAAAATCCGGCGAACCGCATGGCGATCGTTGACTACGATGGGATTCGACAGTTCGATCGAGTATCGTAGTTCTAGGTTTTGACGCTCGATGGAGGGTCGAAATTCGGAGACGGTCGCCCGACTTAACTCTGCTAAATCGAACCGTTGTAGTCGTAGTTCGAGATCTCCGGCTTCGAGTTTCGAGCGATCGAGAATGTCGTTGAGCAACCGGAGTAGGTGTTGACCGTTGTGAAGAATGCGTTCGAGCTTTTCGGAAAACGTTCCGTCGCAGCGATCGCGATACTTGCGGAGCAGTAGTTGGGAAAATCCGATAATAGCGTTGAGGGGCGTTCGCAGTTCGTGGGACATGGTGGCCAAAAACGCCGATTTCATGCGCGAGGCTTCTAATACGGCTAAGTTTTGACGGCGAATTTGTTCTCGCTGGCGCACCAATTCCTGGTTGTGCTGTTTGAGGAGTTCGTTTTGAGCGGCGATACGTTCTTCGATTTGTTTGCGCTCGGTAATGTCGTTTATCACCCCGGCGACGCGGATCGGTCGTCCCGAGTCGTCCCGCTGAACTTTTGCCCGTAAGGTACAGTAACGATAGTCTCCGTTACTGTGCTGCAAGCGCAAGTCGAGGCGGTAGGGAACGCTGAGATCGAGGTGTTCGCGCAAGCGCTGGTGGTTGCGAGCGCGATCGCCGGGATGGATCAGTTTACAGAAGGCTTCGTAGGTGCGGGGGAGGGTTTCGAGTTCTAAGCCGAGTATTTCGCACAGGCGATCGTTACCTCGTAAGGTGTTGTTGACCGGGTTCCAATCCCAAACCCCTTCGTGAGATCCCTCGATGACAAACCGATATTTTTCTTCGCATTCGTGATGTTTTTGTTGGGTGCGATCGCGCTCCCGTCGCAGGCGATTGACTTGTATCGCATAGCGTAACGCTATCCCCAATCCTTCTGGGGTAAAGCGATCGCGACAGAAGTAGTCGATCGCGCCGAGATCTCGGTTCGCGTTTTCCGTTTCGCCGTTGCAGCGAGAACCGACTGCGATGACGGGAATTTTTACCCCAGCATTTCGCAACGCTAGCAGTGGGTTGCGCTCGCCGACGCGCTCGGTATCGATGGCGATACAGTCGAAGCGATGGTGGTTTAGCGCAGCGATCGCACTCGTTTCGTCTCCGACGATCGAAATTTCAGCCCGAAAGTTTTCATCGAACGGCGAGCCGGACGTTAGTGTGGTGATGGCTGGATCTTGCTGGTCGAAGCCCAAGGCTAAAATATCGAACGTTGAGTGCATAGGGGAGGGGGCTAGAAGCCGTCGGGTCGTGGAAATCTCCTTGGCGTGAAAGGGTGAAAATATCGAAGAGCCTGCCTTATCTTAAATTTAGATAAAATTAATGCGATATTGCCTCTATCGTAAGGAGTAGGTTTTTTGAGTTTGGGAGGTTCTGAGGTTCGCGTGAGATCGCCGCTCTGACCGTTTCTGGCGTTTTTTCTCGGGGTCAACGTCTGAGAGTCCTCCTACAGTAGATCTATTGACCCACTTTTGAAACGGCGATCGCTATTTTTTTGAACGACATGGAACGACACGGAATAGCAACAACTATGATTCGCATTGTTCTCATTGAAGATCACGAACTCACGCGAGTTGGCTTGCGGGCGGCTCTCCAACAAACTGAAAGAGTCGAAGTCGCCGGTGAAGCTGCCAACGGAAAACAAGGACTCGCGGTTCTCGAAGCCGTGAAGCCCGATGTGGCGATCGTCGATATCGGATTGCCCGACATCGATGGCATCGAACTGTTAGAACGCTTTCGTCAGGAACACCCCGAGAGCGAGACGAAAGTGTTGATTTTGACGATGCACGACAACGAAGAGGCGGTTTTAGCTGCCTTCGCGGCCGGTGCCGATTCCTACAGCATGAAGGACGCGAGCCTCGATCGCTTGCTCGAAGCGATCCGCATTACTCACGAAGGTAACACGTGGATCGACCCGGCGATCGCACAAATTGTATTGCGTCAGGTTCGGAAAACGCCGTCTCTCGTTGCCAGTGTTGCAGAATCTACACCGTCAGATACGCCGATCTCCGAACGCGAACCCCGCGACGAGGAAACGACAAATATTGAGGGTGTCAATTCAGAAGTCCAGCAAATTATGGAGTCCGATCCGCTCACGGCTCGAGAGTTGGAGATTTTAGAACAAATCGTCGCCGGATGCAATAACGCGCAAATTGCCGAAAAACTTTACATTACGGTCGGCACGGTCAAAACCCACGTTCGCAGTATTCTCAATAAGCTCTGTGTCGACGATCGCACGCAAGCCGCCGTTCGAGCCTTGCGATCGGGGTTAGTGAATTGAGATCGCCGAACGCTTAACACATAGGTCGTTAAGACAACCCATTTTTTCAAGAAAGTTGGGAAAGTTCGATCGGTTTTTCGGCGATTCTCAGTCCAAAACGAGCCGATCGAACGAGAGCCGTTTTAACGGAGGACGACGGAGTTGGCGGTACGACGTTGCCAAAATGGAGCGTCGAGCCAACGCCGTTCGAGATCGTAATGGAGATGTCGCAGCTTCAAATACGTTTCAAAATGACGCTCGAGTCCGTTCTGATACTGGTCGAGTAAGGCTCTGTCGTGACGAGTCAGATATTCGTTGAGAGCGACAGCCGCGTGACTTCCCGAGGTCATCGCGTATCCGATTCCCATCGACGAGAGCGGATCGAAGGCAGTTGCCGCATCCCCGACGGCCATCCAATTGTCGCCGACGGCGCGATCGAGAATGTGAGAGTGTGCGGGTTTGACCGCTAGGGGGCCGATCCGCGTTCCTCCTCGAGTTCGCTGGTAAGTTTGGTTTGTTTTAGAGAGCAGGCGACTCCACGACGAGGCTTTGTGGAGTTGCTGCTGCCGCATAATATCGATATCTGTCATGAAGGCGATGCTTAAGGTTCCATCGGGTAAATATGCTGAATACCACCATCCTTCAGGGACAGATTCGACTAAAATTTCTTCGGGTTGAGGGCGATAGGTGGCGTCAAAGTACAGAAACGCGGTAATGCCGACGAGAGAGTCGCAGACGATGGATTTAGCCCCCAAACGCTTGGCTGCTCTCGATTGTCTTCCCGTGGCATCGACGAGATAGTGCGAGTCTAACGAAAACGGTTCGCCAGAAGCATGGCTTAGAAAAAGTCGCCACCCTCCGCCTTCTAGAAGTTCGCCTTCTTGACATTTAGTTTGTAAGAAAAGTATCCCTCCTCGATGGGAGACACCTTCGGCTAACATCCGATCGAATTGTCGGCGATCGAGTAGATAACCTTCGCCAAATTGACTGAACAGGGACGGTCGAGAGTTGAGGAAGGCATTTCCCCACAAGGCCGAACTGTTGTAAACCGGTTTGTGACCGTCGGCTAGAAACGATTCTTTAACTTGTAAGTAATCGAGTAAAGGTAGCAAACTGGCTGAAACGTTTTCTCCGACCCGAGCTGTTTCGTACTTCGTTGTTTCGATAACCGCTACTTTTAAGTTGGAATAGAGGCAGAGCGTCAACGCTAAACTCGTTCCAGCCGGACCGCCACCTAAAATCGCAACGTCAACTTCTTGGACTCGTTTCATTTCAAATTTTAGTTGAATCCAATCGACAGCAAATGAAAGTCGAGGGCATCTCAAATCTGGAAATTCATCGATCGAGGAGGTGTTGGATTTTGCTGTCGTTGTCCTTCAGCTATCCAACACTCGGGTTTTGACGATCGTTGAGATGCACCCGATGCCCCCACTCGAGTCTCCCATCCTCGGGTTTGAAGAGGTGAGGAAACTCTAAGGCTCAGTTAGAAGCGAATTCGCGTTCCCGAACGAGGTATCCGTTGCCGCTCGTCTTCTACGACCTCAATTTCCTTAAACATATCCAGTTCGGCTGCGAGACCGAGCGATCGCAGTTGAGAACGGCGCACTTCTTTTTGTTGTTCGAGTGTCTTTAGATAAAAGACGAGAACATCTGTACCGTCATCGTCAGGACGATTGGTAATGTCACTAATCGGCACAGACTCGTAAGCAAACATTGTGTTGTTTCGCTCGGTTTCTACGATATAGGGAAACAGTTGTGCGCTCGATCCTGTATTTTGATTGCGAATAAACGCTAAATACGACCAGCCATTGTTGACCATTTGTTTGTAACTGTTCACGCCTCGAATGAAGTTCACTTGTAATCCAGCGGGAACGCCCGATATATCTTGTTCTGAGGCAGTGCGATCGTTACTCAAAACGTTCCAAGGTGCTTGCGGCGGCCACCAGTAAGAGTAATAGGTTGGTGGCTTGGGAACCATCTGTCCTTCTGCGTTTTCTTCTTTATTGACGTTCGGATCTGTGAAGTTAACGAACTGTATCGAGCAGTTGAAGAAATCTGCTTGCCAGGGAATCGCCATACGCTTGGTTAAATCGCCGGGTTCGCATCCTCCTCCGTTACATTCGTCTCGACTCGGAGACAAACCGGTATCCGTGTAATCGTCTTGATGCCATGCGATGTGATAGGGAGATTCGTAGACGATCGGATTTTGGGTCGTCCAAGTGACTTCGATTCCAGGGCATTGAGGTAAGCCGACGACGTTTCCGACACTGGCGCGATCGCGATCGTCTACACCGACATAAGACTCGTATGTTGGGGTGTTTTCAAATTTACCGTCAGCCCATTGTTTGAGTATAAAATACTGTGTTTGAGTCAGTGACAGAAATTTTTCAATGTTATCGTTACTGACAGAGTTGCTACCAGAGTTGAGCGGCATCAACGGCAGCCCATCATCGCTAAATAGGGTAAATTGACGGCTTTCTGGAAAAGTTGCAGGATTGGGAGGTTCGGGGACTTGAAAATAGGAAAAATACTGTTGCCGATGAGCTTTGTTATCTGGAGACGGATCGCCAAAGTCAAAGATATTAGATGAAAAGGCGAGCATCGATTGAACGTTCGCGACCCAATGATATCCTGCAATTCGTAGGATTATGGGTAAAATGTCCCGTTGGTAGTTTGCCTGAAAGTTATCGTTCCAAGTTCCACCTTGATACATCTCTGGAACTAGATTAAAGTGGCGCACGCTCAAATCAAAAATTGTATCGTCCCATGAAGAGATATTTGTGATTTGCGGTGCAAAATCTGGCGGGCCGACGATCGCCCACGCTTTGAGAACTTGTGGAGGCTCGCCATTGCTAAATGTGATAGTACAAGTCACCGATCCGTCTG
The DNA here is from genome assembly GCF_028368005.1 of Geitlerinema sp. CS-897. NCBI lineage: Bacteria > Bacillati > Cyanobacteriota > Cyanophyceae > Geitlerinematales > Geitlerinemataceae > Geitlerinema > Geitlerinema sp. CS-897. The sequence goes on from NZ_JAQNCQ010000061.1 coordinate 13,545, forward strand.
AAATGTCGTCGTACCAAGTGTCAGCACCTCCATAGCTAGATAGGGGAAGATCTCCGCCAGATTTACCAAACCCACCCAAGACCAGTAAGCGTCCGGAGCTGTCGGTTTTCAGAGTACCAAGGGTGTCGATCGGGTAGCCATAGGTGACAGATTCAGGTGGAAAATTTCCGTGTGGATAAGTACTCGGAATACTGCTGCGATCGATGTTTTCATTCTGGTTCGTTCCGGCGATCGTTCGCGGTCCGGGATCGATAATTAGGGTTTGGCGGTTAGCTGCATTCTTATTCCTTAATTCGACATTCTGATTGGTATAGCTATTGGCATCTCCAAACAAGAGATTTCCTTTGTATTCTGAGAATTGATACCACGCTGCTTTTTTATTTGCCAGATGTACTGTCCATTCGATCGATGCCACATCAGCATGAGTTACGGTCAGTTCTTCTTCAGTTCCGGTCGTGGAGTTTTTTCGATAAACCCGAAACTTTTGCGCCTGCCGTTTTATCTTTCCACTCGCATCTTTAAAGCTATTAAAAGGGACTGACTGCTCGTTTCCATATTCATCGCACTCGATCGGCAATGCTCCGATTTGGTTGGGTGCGAGAAAAAACTCGGTTTCGCTATTGCCCACTCGGGCAACTCCGATCGATGGATGAATTGAATAGGTATAACTCATTTCCAATTTGAGTGAGGTACATTAATAAGACGATTTTCAGAGAGCATTTCTGAATTTTTTTCAAAATTTTAGTAAAAGAGCGATCGCAGTTTTAAAATCGATATATAGTAATTTAATTAATTTAATATGCGACAACACTCCGGACAGTTTTTGACTGACAACGAGAGAATGCGGGTTTCAGCCATCTCTTAAGACCGTTCATCTAACGAGAGAATGCGGGTTTCAGCGCTTGCCTAGAAAAATGTCCGGACTATTGATGCGATCGCATTTCACAAATTGGATATATGTACAAAACTATATGCACAAAGCTGACGCATTTAGCCCATTTGTAGTGGGAAACACTCATCCAATAAGCTGGGTTTCAAGAAGTCTTCACAATATTCCCCCTTAGCTCCCCTCTCCTTTGGGGGATTGGGGGGATGGAGGGGCTTGTCCGGTTGTCCGGTTGGATAAAACCAGTCTTTGAGTTGGATTCCGTATCAGACGTTCGGCTAGTTCAGTCGAGCCGTTGAGTCGCCGAGCGTTTACCGTTGAAGCCTCAGTCGAGGTGCGGATAGATCGTTCTACGAAAGTGAAATGCAGCCCATTGACGGGTACATCTCGATAGATGTAAAAACCCGAAGCTCTGGGTAGTTTGAGTGGAACGGAGTGGAACCCAACAGCCGCTCGATCGAGGAGGTCAGCTTGCATCCGATGAATTTACATTTTTGAAATGCTCCTGCGATCGCACGTCCTGAAAACTTCAATTTACGGTTACGATCTGACCTCAACTATCAAACCCGCTTAAACAAAGCTTTCGTTCGGGTTTGCCGCAATGCAAGCCGTAGCAGAAATCGAACGGCTTTGTCTAATCCACCTCCTAACGGCCCGTAAGTAATTGTAGTTCCAGATAGAGAGGCTTTCGCTCTTAATCCATCAATATAAATCCACTCCATGACTGTTGCAGGAGAGAGAAGTTGGCAATAATGAAATCCTCTAGCTGAGGGAATAAAGTAATTAATGGGAGTTTTCATCACCCTCGCTTTGACTTGACAAAATTGTTCGTTGTTTATCGTGACGTAGTTGTATTTAGGATACACCCATATCCATAGCGGACCCGCTGCGATAAACGGAACGCTATCTTCGCCCATTGCCATTTGTATGCCAAATTTATCGAAGTATTGGCGCGCCTTGTCTCCAGCGTGTTCTAACGCCCATTGATAGACGTTTTGATTGATTTCGTTTCCTCTCGAAGATCCGTCTGTTTCTTCAAAGTTAGGATTGCTGACCCCTGCATATTGCCAAATTTTTTGGCGAGAATTCAGTTTCGATCGCAAGGAAAATGCTGCGATGGGAAAAAAGCCCGTGTCGAAATCGTCTAAAAAGTTATACAAGGCTTGGGTTACACTAGAGACAGTCAGCGTGCATTCTGTAGCGGTTTGCTGGTTTCCATCGCAGGGAGGTTTTCCATTGTTTAAAGGAGGCTCGATCCTGGGAATGTGAACGCTAGGATTTGCAAAAGGATTGTAAGTATAAGAACGGTGAAAACTATCGATGGCAGTGATATCAAACGGAACGGGCGAGCGATCGCGACCTGCCATGATTGGATTAGCTCGTTCTTGAATCCAAGGAGAATACGCCGTACATTTGGGATCGTTACGGGGTTGGTTATCGATTTCGACACGATAACAGGCAGGTTTAAAACCGTTATATCCCTCCATCAAAAAAGCATCGAGAATAGGTTGAAGGGTTTGTTGGGTCTCGAAACATTTTTCTTTCAGAAAAACACGACTGTCTTTCGTATCGGTATCGGGTAGCTGCGTGTTGAGAAAGTGATAAGCTAACTGACCAATTTGCTGACGAACTTCTTCATCTGAGATTTGGGGTTTGAGATCGAAGTCAGCGACATAGGAGACGGGTTCGCCTGAAGCGAATTGCATATGAGTGGCTCCCTCGATCGCCACGACGGGAAAGTTATCTAGATCGGTTTCTGTTTCTGGATTAATCTGTTGATACCAAAATGCCGTTGCAATTCGTGTAATGCGAGCCAGTCCATCTAACGTGCCGCCGATGGTTAAGGTTGGAACGCTGTATTGAATCTCTGTTTTTCCAGCGTCACTCAATTGGGAAACATAGGTCTTATTTAAAAAAGATCCCATTAGAATCTGACCTTTTGCCCGCTCGGGAAAGCTTTTAAGATATTTTTGAATGGCGATTCCGCCGACAGAATGGGCGATAAAAAAAATATTGTCTGTATCGGGCATTCCCTCTTGTTTCATTTGACTGAGAACTTTATCGATCGCCAATCCAGTTTCGCGGGGAATGGGAGAGTCACCAATAAACTGAGGAATGCCAACCCAAATTTTTAAATTGGGGGCGGCATCTTGAATAGATTTAGCAATCGGACAATATCGATCGATGGGAATTCCTTCTCCTTGAATAAAAACGATCGCAACTTCAATTCCTTCCGGTTGGCTGGGTTGGATAACGATCGGCGATCCCGCCCAATTATTGGCATAGCTGAGTTGAATTAAAACGACAAACAGTAATAAAAATCCAATTAGGCCGACTCCAAACCAAAGTAGGTGAGTAATCGTGGTATCTCCAATCTGTTGGTTCGCGATCGCCGCTGCCACGAGTAAAATTGCGAAAACGAACGATATCAGCAAAGTCAAACTGTTGCCGAGCCAGAAGAATTTTTTGCAAGACATTGTTTTTATCTGTATTCGTAGTTTATTGTGCTACCTTGCTTGCTTCTGAGTTAGGAGAAGCCATGAGTTTTTGAACGAACAGAACACTCGCAACAAATAAAATCGGTCCAGAAACTCCACCTGGAAAGTAATGCTGCAAAACGAGCCAAGTTCCGATATGAAACATTCCATTGAGGAGTTCGATAATTCCCCATCCCCACATTAAGTAAATGCTCCATTGACTGCCTCGACTGACACTTGGCACGGAGCCTAACATTAACGCAATGATGAGATAGTTCAACACGGCAAATAAATCTGCACTAATTCCAAAAATGGGAATCCAAGGAAAGTGTTGATGCAAAACCTCACTCATACTGTGGAAGTAAGTATACAGTTCGGTATAGGTTTCTTCCATGCTGTGAACGACTTGAACGAGTCCCAAAATCCAGTAACTTTGGGCAAGTTTGACCGGTCGATCTTCTATCATCGATCGCTTCTCCATGAAGTGAGTTCTAGCCTGAGTTATCGATCTTTTCAGTTTTCAACTTTATGTTGATTTATGTTGAATACTTTGCCGAGCTGTGTTTTAGCTTTACTAACTCTCGAAGGTTGGGGTTCGTTCAGAGCGATCGCAAACCCAAACTAACGGGGTGCATCTCAAAAATGTAAGTTTATCGGATCGGAGTCTCTGCACTGAATTAAGCTGTTGTTGGGTGGAGCGATCGCGAAACTCAACCTACCTCAAACTCATATTTTTACATCCATTGAGATGCACCCAACTAATGTGCGATCTAAAAACGATACTCTAACTCGAGGTTTCGCCGTTTTTTTGGAAAACCCAAACGACAATTTGTATGCCGCGATCGCAATACAGTTCGATCGTTTTGTGAAAACTGTCTAGGTCGTGTCGCCGCTTTCGCTCGAGAGGCGATCGAGCGTTACAACATTACCAAAGCAGTTGAAAGAAGTAGATTTGGACGATAATGCCGAGATTGAGAAAAATGACAGCTGTAAAATGCCACCATTGATTAAAGGTCGATTCTGCGAGTATTCCTTCGACTACCCCTCCTAGCATCAACAGAGTCGGGGCTAATCCTGCCAAAACGACAGGTAAGTTCGCTGCTGCTAAGGCTGGAGTGAAGAGGTGAAAATACGCAACGAAGTTTACGATCGCATTGACGATAAAGACGACAAGAATTGAAACGGCTAAAGGGAAAACGGGTTGGTTGTCGATCGGATAAATCGTGGCTTTTGGGTTTTGAGGGCCGATAAAGGCAACGATACCACTCACGATCGCAAAAGTGAGAGTGATTTTGTTGATGCCAAATACTCCCAAGGAAAATGCTAGAAGTCCAGCACCTTGAAGAACAAACAGTAACTTGTATGCGACTTCACGAAGCCATTCGTTATTGAAGTCTTTGATATCAAAGTCCGAGTCGAGAGGATTTTTGAAATGCACGACTTGCCAGCCTTCATATTCGTGCATCATAATTCCAGTCAATCCGCCGAATGTTTGAATGATGGGGGCGATCGCGAGTAAAAAGACTTGTATGTCCGTTCCGAGAATGGCTTTTAACGCACTGGAATGCTGGAAAATTAAAAACGATAAAATAAAAGCAGGAACGAACGGAAGCCAATGAACCAATTCTACAAGGTTGAGTATCCAGCCACGCGCGTATTTAGCGAGATCCTGTTCGACCAGATAGGTTTTTGGCTCGGGTTTTTGCCATTCCCATCCTGGCTCTGGATAATACCCTAGGTTCGGATTAGATTCCTCATGATAGTTGTCGGACAGACTGGTTTTAATTTCCATGGATTTATTGCTGAATTTCATCAAAACTCACTCAAATTGTCACACGGTACAGTCGGTGTTAATATAATTCAAATGAGGAGGGGAGCGAGATGTTCGTAAAACAATAGCGTTCGTAACGGCTATCGTTTTCGGTGAGTCTATGTCGGTTTCATCTTCTTCAAAAAAGTATTCTTTCAACTCTTGAGATAAAATTTTGCGAGATTGAGAGATGCGTTTGCAAACGTTTGCATAAGAAATAGCTTGTGCTTCTGCTATTTTTTGGTAAGATAGCTCTTCATAAAAATGTAGAATAAATGTCTCGCGAAGCCGAATTGGTAAATTTTGAATTGCTCGATGAATTATGAATCTTTTTTCATTCATTTCTAATATGATTTCTGGCGTATTGTCTGTTGTGTTTACATCTTTTTCTTCAGAAATTTTTTCTAGATTTATTATTCGGTTAGTATGTCGGCAATGTTCTCGATGAATATCGATGCAAAGGTTATATGTTAATTGGGTTATCCAGCTTTTGAAATTTTTGATTTCTCCTCTATGCTTTTGTGATTTTTCCCAGGCTTTAATTGTTGCTCGGCTTAGGGCATCTTCAGCATCGTTATAGTTCCCCATCCACTTCAAACAGCAATAAAATAAGCGGGAACGATCGTGTTGCCAATGTTTCCAGAAATTTTGAAGTACGGGGTCGTTTTGTAACTGATATGCTGAAGTTTTACGAACAAATTGAGACTCTGACATTGATTTTGAACGCATGATGTACTTTCGAGACTCAACGGTACAGTTTTGAAAGTCTCGTTATCTATCTGTTTGGGCATTTTAAGCTTATAAAAATGCCCGTAAAATATTTTTGCCGATCGCACGTTTGTTTTGCAAAAGGCTTAGCCAATCTATAAGAGGTGTTTAGATCTCCCGAGTTACTGTGGATTGTGATGTAACTTTTCGTCAAGTATAACTAGGAGATCTTCATAAATTAAGAAACGATATCAATCTAACTTCTGTTTTAATAGAATGTCAAGTTTTTAGTTTTGTAAACAAATGTAATATCTGTTTATAGCAACAAGCAAAAAGTTAAAAAGTAGGTTGGATAAAGCTTACAGCTTGTTGGGTTTCGATATTGGCTCGTTTTTGTAGACTGTAGGTTTACAAATCATAGAGTTTTTCGATGGAATTATTTAATTTAATGTTTTAATCGATCGATTTCGATCGACTTATCTTTTTGTATAACACTCTATAAGCTATAGGTTAAAAATAACATAGAGTTATGCTGCTATTTTTGTGAAGCTCGATCGCCGATCTTTCAAACGGCAGTAATCTCGGGGTCTCTCTTTAAATTTTAGATCTTCGTTCGTTATGTTTTGAAACTAAAAAGTAATATAAATTTTAAGTCGTGTAGTTTTTTAGCATTTTTAACGCATCATACAATTCGCACTCTGGAGCATCCAGAGGCGATCGCGCGTCGCTCGTGGTGGGTCTAACACTCCATCCGTTTCCGATAAACTGGATTTCAAGAAGTCTTCACCACAGAGGCACAGAGGACACAGAGAAGGGCTTGTCGCATTCGGTACAACCACTCGACAGAAGGTCGTTTACAATTCTCGGAACCGATACATTACCACACCCGACACAGGATCGTTGTCAACGTCCACGTAGCCGGTTTTCACCAACTCCATTAACAACTGTTCCGTTTCCACAAACGACATTCCCGTCGCCATCACCGCCTGCGTGACCGAGAGTTGGCCGTCGTGGGTACTCGCGGCACGAATCAACTTAACGGTTTTCTGGTCTTTCGTCGGAGTCGGCAACGTTTGCGTGACGACGCTTTGAGGTTGCAGGGGAACGCCAGCCTCAGACAGACCGAGCTTGGCTTTGGCTTTGCGTTCGTATTCGTCCACGAGGTTCGGCATGAGGAACAAATCGACGAAACTGCCGAGATCTCCGATTACCGGAATCATCCACAACAACCCCGTCCAGATTTGGCCGTTGTAGAACCGATGTAATCCTTTGAGGGGTCTGAAGTAAGTCCCGAAAATAAACCCCACAAGCCACAATCCATAACTCGTTCGAACGCGATCGCGGTGTTCGGCTTCGGTGGCGGGACTGGCTGCATCCGTTAAATGAGAACGTGCCGAGAACGACGGTGACGGACGAGTATCGGTTTTCGAGTCGAGAACAGATAGGGGTCGCTTGAGGTCTTTGAGAATCTCGTCCGCCGAGCGGTATCGCCGTCCCGTTCCCGGTTCGAGCATTTTATCGAGGACGTGACAGAACGATTCGCTTAAGGGACGATCGCCGATGCTGTAATCGCGCCATACCCAATTTCCCTCGCTGCTGTCGTAGAGATCGAATGGGGGAATATCGGTCAGTAAGTGAATGCAGGTGACGCCTAAGCTGTAGAGGTCGCTGGCGAAGGTGGCTTTTCCCAAGGCTTGCTCGGGGGCAGCGTATCCGGCGGAACCGATGGTGGTTCCCGTGGCGGCGAGATTGGCGGTCGTTACCAGTTTGGCCGCTCCGAAATCGACGAGGTACAGTCGGCCGTTGCTGCCTTGGATGAGGTTTTCGGGTTTGATGTCTCGGTGGATGACTTGGCGATCGTGGACGAATTGTAGAACGGGTAAGATTTCCTGTAACAGTTGGCGAATTCGAGCTTCGCTAAAACAGCCTTCCTCGTGCAGTTCTCGCTCTAGGTTCCGTCCGTCGATAAATTCTTGAATGAGGTATTGTCGCCCGTTCCACTCGAAATAGGCGAGCAAATCGGGAATTTGAGGGTGACGACCGAGGCGATCGAGCCGTTCGGCTTCTTGACGAAAGAGTTCGGCGGCTTTGGCGCGGTTTCGCGTTCCCTGTTCGTTGGGATCGAACTGTTTGATGACGCAGGGAGGACGAGATGGTTTGTGTTCGTCGAGACCGAGAAACGTGCGTCCGAACCCCCCAACGGCGATCGGTCGAACGGCACGGTAGCGATCGCTGACTTGCAGGGGAAACCCACAACTGAGACAGTGGCGATCGCTATCGGAATTTTCGGGTTGGGGACAGTCGGGATTGAGACAGAACGTCATAGCTGCCGGGAATAGAGAGACTGTCGAGTCTGCTGGTGCTTCTTTATTATTGTGGCAAATTTGTAACGATCTCGTTCGACGGCAGTGCTGTTACGCGACAGTCGAGAGTCTCTGTCATTAACAGAACTTTACGGATTGTTGCAACTTTTAACAAAACCAGAGGGGCGCGTCTCTCATCCCGTTGGTACACTGAAACTCATAGCTAATTCGACCTACCAAGATTCGTCGCAGCGCTCCAACCATAGCCAATAGGCTTGGTTGGTGGTGAAGCGGCGGTGAGTTGAGGTGCGTCCCCTGAACAATGCGATAGCGAGAGAAGGAGATAGCGCCGAAACGAGCAATCAAATATAATTGATAAGGTGGTAACACGCTGAAAACATACGGATAGCTCATCCAGTAGGCAGCCCAGAAGTAACGGTTAAGACACTGGCAACCTGTATAGAGCATAAAGCCCAAAACAAAAAATCAGATCCGTCCGGC
>NZ_JAQNCQ010000062.1:0-4012 GCF_028368005.1 Geitlerinema sp. CS-897
AACTTCATAATTTTGTCGAGAAATATTATTGTAACTTATAAAGTGGACGAGTTAAGTCAATTCAGATTTATACCTTGAGCAAGACGGCTTCTTGTTCATTTTCCACCCCCAGCTTTTGATAACTTTTTCAGCAAACCCTACTTATAGCCCAAAAAATTCAAAAACGATCGATACAGAACGCACTTTAAATCTGTCTTTAAAAAACATTCAAAAAGTATTTCGATCGCCGTCCTAAAATTATTAACAAAATCGGAGTGCGACGAACTTAAATTATTCACCTTTTATTTTTTTCAAAAACGACAAAACTGGACGAGATTCTCGTTCGTCAGCAGTTTCCGTTCGTTCGCCGATTACCCGTTCTGTCGCATAGCGTTTGTAGAAAGTCGACGATTCCGAAGGTGGTTCGCGATCGCGGTTGGCGACGACGCCGAGTAGTGGCGTTCCCGAACTTTTCAACTCCTCTAACGCCTGCTCGAAAAACGGACGTTTGAGGTGTCCCAAACCCGTAACGAACACCACACCTTGAGTCCGAGCCGCCAACAAATGAGTATCCGACAATCCCAATACAATCGGCGAATCGTACACGACCAACTCAAACGCCGACTGTAACTGTTCCATCAACACTTGCATTTTCTGAGATGCCAGCAAACGCGGCGGATCGATCGGAATCGGTCCGGCGGGAAGGACGAACAGATTAGTTTCTAAGGACGACTGCTCGATCGCCTCCCAAACATCGAGGTGGCTGTCGGCGATCGCGTCGGTCAGTCCGCGCGTGTTCGCCAATCCCAACCGGATATGCAAACTGGGGTGGCGCAAGTCCGTATCCACCAACAACACCCGCTGTCCCATCGCGGCGGCGGCTTGAGCCAAATGAATGGCGACCGTGGATTTTCCGTCTCCGAGGGATGGCGACGAAACGGTCAGCGATCGCACGGGAGTATCGGGATTGAGCAGTCGAACGTTCGTATAAAGCGAGCAGAACGCCTCGAACGCCGGGGACGACAACCGCCAATGTCGATCGCGTTTCTCCTCGCTCGACAGTTGCGCTTCGAGACTCAAGGTTTTGTCGAGGGGAATAATACCCAGCAGGGGCAGCCGAGAAATCGACTTCACCTCTTTACTGGTATAAATCACGTTTCGCAGGCGATCGACCAACAACGCCAACCCCATCCCTAAAAACAGTCCCAACGCTGCCCCCATGACGGCGTTTTTCTTCGCACTGGCCGACGAAGGACGGGGTTTTCCGGGTTCTGAGATGAGTTGCCAGGGAACTTGTTCTTGAGCGGCGTCGATGCGAAAGGCTTCCCGTTTCGCGAGAAATTCGTTGAGATTTTGCGTGGCGATGTCGAGTTCCCGTTGAATGTCGGTGTACTCGCGAGCGACGCCTGAAAGCTGCTTGATTTCGGCGTTGAGTCGGTCGATTTCTGCCGCCAACGTGCGATCGCGATCGAGCAGTTCGCGAATTTGCGTTTCGAGTTCCCGCAGCACCCGCTCGCCTTCTCGCCGCAGCAGGGGAATTAAATTCTGTCGCTGCTCTTGCAACCGCTGAATTTCGGGACTGGTTGCTAAAAACGTCGCCGACTCGATGGCAATTTCACGATCGAGGGTTTGAAGTTGCGACAGGAGTTCTTGATAGCGAGCGTTGCCGCTCAACACCGACGACGATGCCGTTTCGATCGCCGGACTGGTCAGCTCTTGTTGTAAATCTTCGTAGAGTGCCTTGGCTTCTTCGAGTTGCAGTTGAATATCGAGCCGTTGCTGCTCTAAGTTACCGGCTTGGGTGGTCAGTTGGCCGCCTCTCGTGGCGGGATCGACGAGGTTGTGTTCTTGACGCAGGCGTTGTAAGCGTTCCTGTTGGAGCTCCACGCGATCGCGCAGTTGCGGAAGCTGTTCTTCGACGAACTCGATCCCCTGGCGAATGTCGCTGAGCCGTTCTTCGAGGCTGTATTCCAAAAACGCATCGGAAACTAAGTCCAATACGTCCGAAACCAATTCGCTATCGGTGTGCGCGTACGACACCTCGAGGATGTCTCCGGCCGGTTGTACCTTCAGCGAACTGACGATTTCCCCGTAGTTCGTTTGAGGATATTTCGCTTGTAGCTCGGTGACGATCGGGTCGATGACTTGAGGACTTTTCAGAACGGCTAACTGCGCCACGCCGATTTGAGCCGGGGCGTCTTGTTGGCTCGTCAGCGTTTCCGAGACTGACGAAATCACTTTACTCTCGATCGTGATCGGTTGCGTCAGAATCTCGAATTTGGACTCGTAAACGGGAACGTCGTTGAGGGCTTTCATCGTGGCCGCGGTCGCCACAGATACCGTTGCACCGACAATTAACAACCACTGCCGACGCAACGCTCCGATAATTTGACCGAGTTCTAGCCCCCCTTCGTCGCTGTCGTCGATCTCGAAGGCTGGTGTGGGCGTTAGATTTGGCGGCACTGGATCGCTCCCAACGTCTGTCAGGTCCTATTTCTAAAGTAGCAAACTCGAGCCACCAAACTTTTCGACTTTTCGGGATCTCTGCGAGAACGGACTCTCCGAACGGGCGATCGCTCCCCCTCGCCTCACAATGGGTCGAACTTCTGCCCCGAATTTTCAAAATTCCACCGTCGTTTGCGGGCGTCTGTTGTTACATTAATTAATATTCTTAACGATGTGTTACCAATTCGTTCGATCGTGCAGCCATGACTGACACTCTCACCAAACTGACCTACCAAGCCTTTCAACAGGGGAAGAGCTATTTCGGCGTCGCCCATAAAACGCTCAGTACGCAAATCGCCAAACTCGTCTCGCCGCCGCCAGAAGACAACACCGTACCGCTGTCGCCGGAAGTCCTGGTACTCCTACAGCGCAGCATCGAGCGTTTGCAGGAGGTAGACTGGCAAGACGCCGAACGCGGTCTCTACCCCACTGACATCCTGTTCGACAATCCTTGGCTCGACTTTTTCCAATACTACCCTCTGGTCTGGGTCGATCTCCCCAAAATTTGGGAACGGGTCGATCGCAAAGAATACCAACGCTTCGATTCCGACATCGATACCGTCGACTATCCCAAATACTACGTTCAAAACTTCCACCACCAAACCGACGGCTACCTCAGCGATCTCTCCGCCAACCTCTACGATCTGCAAGTAGAACTGCTGTTCAACGGCTCGGCTGACGCCATGCGACGTCGCGTTCTTGCCCCCCTCAAACAGGGACTGACCCACTTCAGCGACGTTCGCCCCGCTCAACAGCGAGTGTTAGACGTGGCCACCGGAACTGGACGCACTTTGCGGTTTTTACGAAATACCTTACCGAAGGCGTCTCTGCACGGCACGGATTTGTCCCCCGCGTACTTACGCAAAGCCAACCAACAGCTCTCGGAACTGCCGGGAACCTTACCGCAACTGTGCCAAGCCAACGCGGAAAACTTACCCTATCGCGACGACTACTTCCACGCTGCAACCTGCGTGTTCCTGTTCCACGAACTTCCCCCGCAAGCGCGTCAAAACGTTATCGACCAGTGTTATCGCGTCTTAAAACCTGGCGGTACGTTCGTTATCTGCGATTCGATTCAGAAAAACGACGAACCGAAGTTCGCGCCGCTGCTCCATAACTTCCCCGCCATTTTCCACGAACCTTACTATCGAAGCTACACCGAAGACAACATGACTGCCCGTTTGGAAAAGGCAGGCTTTACAGACATCGAAACTCAGGTTCACTTTATGAGTAAGTACTGGATTGCGCGAAAGGTGATGAGGAGTTGAGGAGGTTTCTTCAGGGCAGAGTGGAGAGTCCAGAGTGCTGATGTTTTAACTCTTCACTTTTCACTCTTCTCCCCTCAGTGGTGCAGAAAACTTTTCGAGATCGGAGATTGACAAAATACATAGGGCTTGCTGAAAAGAAGTGAAAAGCTTACGACGTAAGGCTTAGAGGAGTCTTGACATGGCTTCGAGAACCCGAAAAAGAGGTAAAATTGGAAATTCCTGTGCATCCGGCAAGAAAAAATGTATCAAAAATCACAAAA
>NZ_JAQNCQ010000063.1:0-3346 GCF_028368005.1 Geitlerinema sp. CS-897
CAGTAACCCGTCGATGTTGGAAATATTACCCCCTGTGACGCGGGTGAGGATGTTTTCAATGTTCGTGGCGTTGTTGAAAAACGCTTCGCTTCCCGTGGGGATGGAAAAGTCTTGAAACGAGTGAAAGAGATTGCTTCCGGCCTCCGTTCCCCCGTCGAGGGTGAAGGTATTACCTTCGTTTGAAACCTGGGACGGGTTGGGAAGCGTACCGTCGGGAACAATTTGTCCTAATACTGGAGTGACATTTAGAGTGACATTCAGTAACATTAGAAGTGAATAATTTCTTAATGTCACGGATAAATCACAATCGAACGATCGAGCGAATAATCGCTTGTAAATTGAAGGCGGCATTGGATTTCTATCGATCCTCCGAAAACTGACAAGCAGATCGATCTTTCCTAAATAGCTTGAAAAACAACAACTTGAGTCTTGTTGTTATGTAGTCCTTCGTATTTTAACCGCGATCTTCTTCAGTGTCATTGCTGTGCAGCACAGCTAGGTGACAAGTACGGCTGAACGCGAGGCTGGTTGCCGACCAGTTCGATATTACCGTTGGCGTCGATGCGCCATCCCTCTGCTTCTATGAGTTCGGGAAGTTCGTTAGAATCCTCGCTGTTTTGTGGGCGATCGCGCGGCGGTGTCGGATTTCCAAAAACAGAAGGATATTGAAACGCTTCTGGAGACAAGCGATCGAGTGGAGACGATATTTCGGGTTCTGAGGTAAGATTTTCAGTGAAGGTTGTTTCGTGTTGTGGTTCCGAACAACTATCGATCGATAAGATGCCGTCGAGACGAGTTTGTCCGAAGGCGGGTCGAACGTTTAGTACGACAAAGCAAAGCAGGCTAATTCCACAAACTGAGTAGGACGCATACGGGCTTTGCTGTTTTGGATGTTTTTCAGTCGTAACCATCATTTGTTCTAAATCTCCAAACAATACTTTTCGAGCGTAAATTTCAAACAACTATCTTACAAAATGAATAACTCTATGATTTATTTTAGGCATAAAAGATAATCAAAGTAGTATTCCAAATGAAAGCCAAAATGTAATTTTGTTCAGATGCAAGCTATAGTCCTCCATTTAGCTGTGGTTGAGTTAAGCGAAGCTGAAATTTAAACTACTCCAGACTCATATTTTTACAAAGGTGAGATGCACCTGCTTTTCCAGCAAGTCCTAAATATTAATCAATCTACAACGATACTAACGCATCAATATATGACATGAGAATTCGTGAAATTTCAGAAGTCAACTTCAGTAAATTTTAGAGGGGAATTCTCTGAAGTTTTACGGACACGCCACACCTTACTACTGGGTCGTGTTCCGTAGTATTCCCGAACTTTTGTGTTCGCAGCGACTGTTTCAGCTACTATCCCTTGACTGGGTGCATCTCAAAAATGCCAATTCATCGGACACAATAGAATAGATGGGTCTTCCGGGTTTGTAATGACAAATGTAGCTTAAACTACAAAAGATCGAGATTCGATCGCTCGAACCCCGATTATCGCCTTATTGGGAAAGAGAGAATCACCGTATATCCAGAAGATCTGATAGATCGGTTGATTCTCATAAAGCTTGATATATTTTTATAAATTGCATTGAGAAGCGATCGCCGACCCATCGATAGATCGACTCACGTATACACTGGGTTCGAGAGTCGGCAATGTGAGATCGAGGGGAGCGCCTTTTCAGCTTAAACGGCAAGTCTCGGAAACGCGATCGCCATAGGGAACGACACCGTGATAAACCGTCGCTGATGGGGAAGACTGGCCGGTGTGGAGGTGCAACCAACCGCGACGGATAGCGTAAAACAAGCGAGACGCAACGACCCGATCTTCAGTACTCGAAATCTTTTTGAGGGCGTCGTTCAACTCGTCTAGACCGATCGAACCTGTGTTCCAGGCTGCGATAAAGACATCGTGCGGAGTAGATGTGTGGAAAGAGATGGCAGGCATGAGGGGTTGACGCTCGCATGAGACGATTGTGTAATCTGTCTCTAACCTAACGGTCGAGCGAGCGACCGACAACGGCAAATCCACAGCCGTATTTTTACGGAAAATCTGGCGAGCGAGATCGAAAAACGCGATCGCTACCGTATTTTAAGAGCGATCGCGCTGTATTAACCTCAATTCTTTCCCAAAACAACCGTCTTTTTACGGAATTCTCAGGCAAAAATCTTCACAATTGGCTCGAATTTTTTGGGCGGTCTTTGACAGAAAGTTACTTCCACCGTCCCGACAATCTTGTCGGCGAAGGTGGCCGTAGTTAAAACTGCCGTAAAAAGCGAAGATCGCTCCCATAGAGGCGACGAATATCGTCCATTTGGTGCAATACCATCGCGAATCGCTCCACGCCGAGACCGGCCGCAAATCCCGTATACACCTCGGGATCGTACCCCACCGCCTTCAACACGTTGGGATCGACGGTTCCGCAGCCGAGAACCTCCAACCAGCTCCCCTTCCACTTCACATCTACTTCCGCACTAGGTTCGGTGAACGGAAAATAACTCGGACGGAAGCGAATTTCCACATCGCCGAAAATTTGGCGAACGAACTCCCGCACCGTTCCCTTCAAATCCGTAAACGTAATCCCCTTATCGATCGCCAGCAGTTCGATTTGATGGAACACCGCCGAGTGAGTCGAATCCACCGTATCGCGGCGGTAGACCCGTCCGGGGGCGACGACGCGCATCGGCGGTTCGTGCTGTTCCATATAGCGAATTTGCACCGACGACGTATGAGTGCGTAACAAGCGATCGCCCGGAAGATAGAACGTATCCTGCATATCTCGCGCCGGGTGGTCGGCGGGGGTGTTGAGCGCCTCGAAGTTGTAATAATCCGTTTCGATTTCCGGTCCCGTGGCGACGGTATAGCCCAACCCAACAAAAATATCGAGGATGCGATCGATCGTGCTGTTGAGAGGATGGCGGCGACCCTGGGGACGCACCACACCTGGCATCGTCACGTCGAGGGTTTCAGCCTCCAACTGCGCTCGAATTTCAGCCGCTTGCAGATCGTCGCGTTTCGTTTCCAACGCTGTTTGCAGCGCAGTCTTGACCTCGTTAGCCAGCTTACCGATTCGCGGGCGATCGCTGGCGTCGAGCTTACCCATCCCGCCGAGAATTTTCGAGAGTTGCCCTTTCTTCCCGAGATAGCCCACCCGAAAACTCTCGAGAGCCTCGAGACTGTCCGCCGCCGCAATTTCTGCCGTGGCTTGTTGCTGAAGTTCGCTCAGTTGCGTTTCCAAATCCGTCGAAGTTACCGTCATGTCTCCCTTGTCTTCCTTTCAAGGTCTCCCTTGTCTCCTTGTCTCCCCCTCTCCCCCTCTCCCTCTCTCCCCCTCTCCCTCTC
>NZ_JAQNCQ010000064.1:0-5266 GCF_028368005.1 Geitlerinema sp. CS-897
GCTCTGACCTTTTTAGTGATGAACCTGGTGAAGCTGCTGAGGCAGTTTTACTGTCTTTTTTTGTGTCAATTTTTCCCAAACTTCATAATTTTGTCGAGAAATATTATTGTAACTTATAAAGTGGACGAGTTAAGTCAATTTAGATTTATACCTTGAGCAAGACGGCTTCTTGTTCATTTTCCACCCCCAGCTTTTGATAACTTTTTCAGCAAACCCCAGTTAGCCGTCCAGCGCAATAAAATTAATCTGTTAGTCTTCGACCCCAACCGGGAGGTTATCCTGCAATGGATCGAACCCTGAGTTACGCAGACATTCTCAAACAGACCGTGCAAGCCGCAGTTGCAGACCAACCCCGCCTACAGGCGATTAAACTGTATCCCGTCTGCGACACTGAATCCGGTCACTTCCTCGTACTCGCGACTGGATGGGACAAACAGCGCTGGATGGACACGATTCTATTTCACGCTCGCTTAGTGGGTCAGCAAGTTTTTATTGAAGAAGATAACTTTGAGGAAAGCCTAACCGAAATCCTCATTGCGAACGGTGTCGAGCAGGCGGATATCGTCACTTCGCTCGATCGCCCCCACCAATCTAAGCCACAAGCCACGATCGCAAACCGAACTCCCCAAATGAGACAGCACAACCGAGCGACTTAACCGCGCGATCGCGACACCGCCACCCCTCCCCAAAGACGAACAAAACCCGCTCAAACCCCAATCGACTCAAGCAACAGCGATAGCGACACCCGCTCCGACGCATCCAGAATCTCGATCGCAACAATCTGCCCCTGCTCCGTGTAATCGATGACGATCCCCGGCGCAGTCTCTTCACTCGTCTCGATCGCATCCTGACGGGTGTTCGGGGCGATGAACAACACTCGATGACTACGAAGAGCCACCCAAAATCTCTCGAATATCCTTATCCGAAATATCAGACTGGTCAGACTTGGAATAAATCGTCAGCAACACGATCTTCGTTTCGAGCTGTAAATAATAAATCAAACGATACCCCGCACTTTTCCCCTTCTGAATATCGCGATTGCGAACCCGAACCTTATAGACCTCCGCCTCCACACCAGAAATGCGATCGCCCAACACCTCCCCCATACTCAACTGCTGAATTACCGGCTCGATGTCCTTGCGAATATTGCGATATCGCTTCTTCAGTGTCCGAACCCGACGCACAAACATATCCGAGATCTCGACCTGAATCGGCAAATCCTCACTCATCCTCGTCGTCCCACAACTCGCTCAGCGGTCGCGTCCGACCAACCTGCACTTCACCCCAAGCCTGCTTCAGCGAATCCAATACAAGCTCAGCCGGTTCGTCATCTGGGTCGGTCATTTCCGCAAGAACACTTGCAGCTTCTCTAGAGCTGTAAAAAGCTTTCAGCTCAGTCTCTGGAATATCCTGCGCCAGAATTTTGAAGAGCGAGAGCTTCTCAGACGGGCTTAAATCTCGAACAAGCGGGATTAACTCAGCAAGTGGCATGACTGAACTTCCAGGCAATTACCTCAATCTTATCGTCCCAAGGCTCAAGCGACAGCGGCAACGGCAACCGCTCCGACGCATCCAGAACCTCGATCGCAACAATCTGCCCCTGCTCCGTGTCATCGATGACGATCCCCGGTGCAGTCCCTTCACTCGTCTCGATCGCCCCAGTCTTTCTCACAATGAGGCATCTTGATGACAGGGTGTCCTTTTTTATGGAGGATTTTGTGGATATCCAGTACGTTTTGAATGGAATCGTCTTCGTCTGGAACCAGCAAAAAGCCCAGAGCAACCAACAAAAGCACGACGGCATCACCTTCGAGCAAGCAGCAGAAGTCTTCTTCGATCCGTTTGTGAAGATCGTTGACGCAAGCCAGGAGCTTGAAGCACGAGAGGCCGCGATCGGCTTAGATTGTAAGTGGAACCTCTTGTTTGTCGTTCACGTAATTCGCGAAGACGAGCGAATTCGGATTATTTCAGCACGACGGGCAACCCGTCAGGAGCGCAAAGATTATGAAATTTGAAGACTTGAAACAGCGGTTGCGGCGCGATCGGGAAATGGTGTCGGTGACGCTAGAAATTCCGGCAGACGTACTTGCAGACTTAGAACGTCTTGCACCATTGCGCGAAGCTTCGGATGCTGTGGCGCTGATGCGAGCTTACATCGGACAGGGTTTGCGTGAGGATCTGGAGAGTTGGAAAAGTTGTAACCCCAATCCTGGCGAACAAAACGCGACCGAACATTAATCGACTCAAGCAACAGCGGCAACGGCAACCGCTCCGACGCATCCAGAATCTCGATCGCAACAATCTGTCCCTGCTCCGTGTAATCGATTCGCATCCTGACGGGCGATCGGCGCGATCGCGTCAACTTCCGAGTCGTGTAGGATGTTGCTTCAACCTTCCAGTCCCGAAGAAATAGGAATTGCTGCAAGACGCTTCAGGACTTGCAACACTCGAAACAGCTCGTTCTCATGCTTACGAATACTGAACTCATCCGAAAACGTATAGATAAATCTGTCTCCATCGGGAATTAGCTTCACAAACACAAAATTCGAGCCGTTCGTTAACAAACCATACATCGCCTGCTCCTTTACACTCGGATTCGATAGCAAATACGACAAAAGTTGCGCTCGCCCAACCTCCAAAGAAAAAGCCGCCTGCTTCGATTCGATCGCCAACACCCAAACGCGATCGAACAGCACCAAAACATCGAGAAATCCCGTAACCTTCAGCTCGCCATCCTCGCTGGTGATTTCCGTCGATGCCTCCGATTGAATCCGAAACGGCGGCAAAAAGAACCCCGCCATATCCAGCAAGGGAGAAAGTACGACGAGTTTCACCGTATTTTCGAGCAGCGGTGGGTAGCGCAACAAGTATGTGTAGCTGGTTTTGATGCGATCGCAGCGGTCTTTTTCTTCCTGGCTTAGCTCCGGAAGTTCAGATTGCCACTCGGGAAATATCGAGAGATCGTCCGAAAACTTCAGGCGAAAGCGTTCTTCTAACTCGCTCAGGGCAACTGTTCTAGCTGTTTGTGCTTGCATGGCAGGGAAAAACTAGCGAGATCGGATAAATTTCTACATGGCATCTACCGTTAGCTTAACCAAAAAAACTAGCGAGTCCGATCGACCACGCGATCGCAACACTGCAACCCCACCCCAAAGACGAACAAAACGCGATCGAACATTAATAATCGACTCAAGCCACAGCGGCAACGGCAACTGCTCCGACGCATCCAAACTCTCGATCTCAACAATCTGCCCCTGCTCCGTGTAATCGATAATGATTCCCGGCGCAGCCTCTTCACTCGTCTCGATCGCATCCTGATTGAAAATCGGCGCGATCGTATCAACTTTTGAACCGTGGAGGATAGTCATTGGGCTTCAAGCCTCCCCACAAACGAACAAGGCGCGATTCATGGGGCATCTTGGAAACGGAACGCCCCTTTCGCGCAAATTCAGTAGGTGACGGTGGAAAACGACAACATCTTGGATGGCGACGACCTCCTCTTCGAGCTAAAAACACCGCTGGGATTTTCAGTGCGGACAACCACCCGCTACTGGAACCTAATCGTGACCGTCAAACATCCCGTGATGCGCGATCGGCTCGACGACGTGAAAGCAACTTTGTCTAACCCAGACGAGATTCGGCAGAGCCGTAGCGATCCTGCCGTCTGCCTGTTTTATCGTGACGATAGCGATCGACGGTGGCTCTGCGCGGTGACGAGGCGCTTAAATGGAGATGGATTTTTGATTACGGCGTACCGAACCAGTGCGCTGAAGGAAGGAGTAACGCTATGGCAGAAGTAAATACCGTCAGTACGTTAAAAGTATTTCACGATCGCCTGGGGCAAACTCTAACAGTTTGGTTTGGCAACCCAGAAGACGAATTCGAGGCCGAGGAGACCGGCGAGGAAGTGATTTTAATGAAAGATCGCGCGGGTCGGACGATTGGATTTGAAAAGTTGAACTTTGTTGCAGAAGAATCGATGCCGTTGCAGATTCTCTTGGAGTCATTGCCAAATTAAACTGAGTGACGCAACCGCGCGATCGCGACACCGCAACCCCTCCTCAAAGACGAACAAAACCCACTCAAACGCCAATTGACTCAAGCAACAGCGATAGCGACACCCGCTCCGACGCATCCAGACTCTCGATCGCAACGCAACAATCTGCCCCCGCTCCGTGTAATCGATAATGACTCCCGGTGCAGTCTCGCCCCTCGTCTCGATCGCATCCTGACGGGCGATCGGCGCGATCGCTCCTCACCTAACGGCGAAAAATCTCGATCGCACCCCGCGATCGCTGAAAACACGCATCAAACTCCCGAAAAAAATTCGTCTGCCCCAAAATCAGCGGCACATCAGACACCCGCGCCCAAGCAAACGCCAAACGAACCGGCTCCAAATCCCCAACCTGCACGTTCACAAACACCCCTCTCGCCTCAACCGCCGCAAGATTCCCCGCTAGCGGCAAACGAATTGTTTGCTTCTCCCAGACTATTCCCTACTGCACCCCCAACTCGTAGGGTAACAGGTTAACTGTAGATCCCTTATACAGAAACACCGGCATGATTTAACACGATCGAAATTCTGGGTAACTCCTCATGATTTGGAAACGGAAACTCTACTGTCCTAGGCATTGCCCGAAGCCTCGCGATCGTCCTCAATCATTTGCGTCAGGATACTAGCGGCCCCTGTAGAGTCGTACAGCGATAAAACCGGGTACTCAGGTGCAGAAAAGACCAATTGCAATTCAGCATCCGGGATATCCTTCGCCAGAAGCTTGAAGAGCGACAGCTTGTTAGACTGGCTCAGATCTTGCACGAGGGGAATTAATTCAGCCAGTGGCATATTTAGACTCTACTCTATAGTTTTCTGCATTTTAAGCGATCGCTTCGATCTCCCCAACAAAATCGAAGCCCAAGCCGCGATCGCGACACCGCAACCCCACCCCAAAGACGAACAAAACGCGATCCGCCAATTCAAGTTTGAAATGCAACGGTCTCCGATCTCTGACTATAAAATACCTCAGAAGGAGTTCGATATTCAAGAGATTTTCGAGGACGATCGTTGAGTAAATTCACGGCTTTTTTTTACAGCTTCTGGCGACAGAATTTTAAAATTTGTACCTTTGGGAAAAAACTGTCGAAGCATTCCATTTGTATGCTCGTTTAGTCCTCGCTCCCAGGAATGATAAGGATTGGCAAAGTAACAGGATACCCCCAGTTTTTGAGCCAGTTCTTCGTGACCACTAAATTCTTTTCCGTTATCGAA
>NZ_JAQNCQ010000065.1:0-8804 GCF_028368005.1 Geitlerinema sp. CS-897
ATCGAAAATGCCTGTGGAGTCGAGGCGACGGGGGATCGGGTCACTGATTCTAGTTGGCTGGCTGTGAAGCAGGAAATCTTTGGGGCGACCCAAGGAATCTCCCTGCATACCCGGAACGGGTTGCTGGGAGAGGATGTCAAGGGGCAACGATCGTGAAGAAAGCATTTTTAATCTTGGGCGAACTCAACAATGAAGATATCGATTGGCTCGCTCGCCAAGGTCACAAACGCACGCTCGAACCTGAAGAAACGCTAATTTTCGAGGGGCAACAAATTAGCGCCTTGTATTTCGTGTTGAGGGGGGAGTTCAGCGTGGTTCTCGATCCGCCTGTCGATCGCGAACTCGCTCGCATTTCTACCGGAGAGGTCATCGGTGAAATTTCGTTTGTAGACAGCCGGTTGCCCATCGCTACCGTCAAGGCGATCGCCCCGTGTGAAGTACTGGAAATTCCCCGATTTCGATTGATGTCGAAGCTCAACCAAGATTTGGGGTTTGCCTCTCGCTTTTATCGCGGGCTATCGCTGTGTTTGTGCGATCGGATGCGAGCGACAGTGCGCCGCCTCGGGTATGGGACGGCTTTAGACGCCCCGGAACTGTCGAACCCCCAACCGCTCACCCTCGACCCGCAGGATTTAGATTTGGTACGGGCGAAGTTTCAATGGCTCGTGCAACAAGCACGATGAGGAGAGGAGTCGAGGGGCGATCGCTTTCCTCGTCACGCTTCGATCGTTGGGGTGCGGTTAACTTTGCGGCTCGAAGTCATCTTTCGCAGCTCCACAAACCGGACAGACCCAATCGTCGGGAATATCCTCAAACGCCGTACCGGCTTCGATGCCGCTGTCGGGGTCGCCTTTTTCGGGATCGTAGACGTAACCGCATACTGTGCAGACGTATTTAGTCATGGTTTGAGTTGCCATAGAACAGCTTTGAAGACTACGGTTTCATCCGTAGCGCGGGATGTCCATCGAGACTGCAAACTTTAGAAAGATTTAAGGGTTTACGAGGTGGCTTGCAACTTGTCTAATCGCGTCAAAACTTCTTGGCTGTGAATGGAGGGATTGACTTTCACGAATCGATCGCGCAGCATCCCGTCAGGATCGACGATAAAGCTGTGACGTACCGATCGCGAATAAATCCAAGATCCGTAAGCTTGGCTAACGCTGCCGTCCACATCGGAAAGTAGGGGAAATCGCAAGCCTTCCGAATCGCAGAAGTCTTCGTGGGAATTCACGTCGTCGGCACTAATGCCGAGAATTTGTGCGTTGCGATCGTGATATTCGGGTAAGTCTTGTTGAAAGCGTCGTGCCTCGAGCGTGCAACCGGGGGTAAAATCGGCGGGATAGAAGTACACCACCACCCACTGACCCCGATAGTCGGATAGCGAAACCTCTCCGTCTCCGGTATTCGTGGGTAAGGTAAACTCGGGAGCGGGTGCGTTCAGCGGTGGCAGCGTTCCCCCCATCGCCGACGCCGGTTGCGCGATCGCCCCCCAGACGGCGACAATGGCGAGACAACTCGCCCAGGTCAGTTTCAAAATCAGGTGTAAAAGATTGCGACGAGATCTCATGGGTTCTGTGAAATATCCGAACGATCGGTTCGATTGCTTCATATAAGTTTACATTTTTCGCGATGACGCTTGCAGTTCTGTCTCTTCCCGATGCTGACGCGACACGCCGTTTCGGGGTCAAGTTGGGAAAACATATCCCGCCGTTGACGACGTTACTCCTCGAAGGGGAGTTAGGCAGCGGTAAAACGACGCTGATTCAGGGAATCGGCGAAGGTTTGGGGATTTCTGAGGCGATCGTCAGTCCGACGTTTACCCTGATTAACGAATATCTCGACGGTCGGATGCCGTTGTATCATTTCGATTTGTATCGGTTGCAGCCTGAAGAGATCGAAGATTTGCAACCGGATGTCTATTGGGAAGGTGTAGAAGTTCGACCGGGAATTACGGCGATCGAATGGGCCGACCGTCTGACATATTTACCGAACGTTTACGTTCGTATTTGCTTGAAAAACGACGGAAACGCCCGCCAAGTCGAACTTTCTGCTGTGGGAGAGATTCCAGATGGGCTAAACGCCTATTTTTGAGCTTGAGTTTCCTCGATCGCAGCGATCCCCCGGTATTCGATCGATCCCGAAGGCGGTTAAATACTGTGCGTTTCAATTTAAATCTCGGGATGTTGCAGTACTGCTGTTGCAATGCAACTATCGTTGCACGACACGAACGATCTCTCGTCGCGTTTTCGACGAGGAAGGCGATCGCGTGTTAGATTGACACGCCAATTTCTCAACCCGAGTGAAACCCGGTTGCAATCATGTGGCAATGCAACTTAACTTCACGCGATCGTCTCGAACCTGACGCACGAACCTCCCCAGTACAGCAGATGTTTAAATAGCGTACTGGGGAAGTTCAGCCGAAATTTAAGCTTACGCTAGCGTTTTGTTAAAATTACTCGTCTTCCCAGACTTCAACGGCTAACAGCTCGCTGAGGGGATCTTGCATGGAGAACTCGAATTCAAGCAGTTCTTGCTTGAGACGGGGCCACTCGTCGCCAAACAGGAAGGCGACTTTCCAAATGCGATCGCTAGGTTGAACGACCTTAGAATCGACGAGCGAGCGTACTTGACGCTGCATTTTCACCATAGGATGAATTACCTGATGGTTCATACGACCTCTTGAATTGTTCAAATCCTCTTGACTTTATGGGGTTGCTAGAGCGGCGCTTGATGAGTTCTTGCTTCGACAAAAAGCACCGACAAATTTCCAATACTATACTTATACCTGAATTCACCCCGATTTGACAAGCACTGTCGGAAAAAAAGGCGAAATTTCAGGCACTCGCGCCGATAATTGGGCTCGATCGATAACAAAAACTAATCCAACAGAAAGGGAAAATGCTGATTTTCTCAACACTTGCTCTCTCTGTGGAAAGAATACGAGAAAGTTCGCGATCGCGCTTCTGCGAAAATCGCCCCAAAATTTCGTCACGACGTTCTCTCAAACCTCAAAAGGACGAACGATCGTCGTGGGGGAATTGTCGAGAGCGATCGCGAATCCACTCCGAGACAATGGCATTGACTTCTTCGGGGGCTTCGTCTTGGGGACAGTGTCCGACACCGTCTAACACGATAAAGCGATCGACCGCCTCGTAGTTCTCGAGCGATCGCGCCAGTTCCAGGGGTTCCCAGGGATCCTCTGCTCCCCACAGGATCAGCGTCGGACAGGGGAGGCGATCGAGTAACTCTTCTGGAAGCGGACCTTGAGAATAGCGAGTAAACGCCACAAAAACATCGCTAGCGCGGGGATCTTTTGCTGGAGCCAGGAGGAGTTCGACAAGTTCTTCGGTGACTCGATCGGCACGTTTGTACGCCTGCAAAAGAATATTCCGAACCGTTTTCGGCGTCGCCAGTCGCGCGAAGAAAAAGTCGCCAATGGGTTTAATTCCCAGCAAATTTTGCAACAGCGGCGCACCCATGCGTTTCAACCAAGATCGATCGGTGCGTCGTTTGTCGTGAAGCAGGCGCAACGAACAATTTAATTGCACCACACCGCGCACGAAATCGGGATGCGTCACCGCCGTTTGCATGACGACGATACAGCCGATCGAATTTCCCACGAGAAACGCCCTATCTGCGACAATTTCGCGACAAAAATCGGCCACTAAATCGCCCCAGGTTTCAAACGTGTAATCGATCGCCAAACCGGGAGTGGGTTTGTGAGATTTCCCGAATCCCAGCAAATCTAGGGCGTAAACGCGGCAAGATCGAGCGAGAACGGGAATGTTATCGCGCCAATGACCGAGTGACGCCCCGAAGCCGTGAACCAATACGACCGCCGGGCCGGTATCGCCCGCTTGTTGGTAGCAAATGCGAAAACCGCGCCAACGCCAAAAGCGATCGACCTCGGTGGTAGGGAGAGAACTGGCAGGGGAAACAGACACGATAGTTTACAAAACTTAACTTCCGTTCTTATAGTGTAGTTTCTTGCAGAAGGTTTCTTCACGGAAGTTCGATCGCCACAGTCAGATCCCCGTTTCGGTTCGACATCCGCACCCCGATCGCCTCTCCGACACAGTCGAAGGCTAATGCGGTTGGAAATCGGGGCGATCGGCAACCCGACCAATGTTATCGTCTTTAGGAGCTAACGTCGGTTGGCAGGGTTCGCCTTCGGCTTCAGACCGGCGAACCTGTTGCCAAGACAGTACGGATCGCTGACTTAACAACTCCTCAGAAGTCCTGGTCGTCGTTGCCGAAACAGTCGCTTTGTGCCAGAGGAGGAGCTTCTTCAGTGAAGAGGGGAGAGGGAAGAGTCAAGAGTTGGGAGTTCTCCTCATCCCTTCATCCCCTCTTCACTGGTGACGGGTGACTGTTTTCATCACCTCATCACCCAAAATCACGCTGCGGTTTTGCGCGTTGCTGCGGGGGCTGTCGTGGACGGTGTCGAGAGTCGAGATCCCCCACTGGCAGGCATGGCGAAGGTGCAAGAAGAACAGAACCATTGAAGTTTGCTCGATCGCACGTGTTGCAACATCGATTTTCCACAGCAGGGGCAAGGTTTCACAGCCATGTTGTTTCTCCTTTGATGTTAAGCGGCTAAGGTCGGTTCGCTCACAGCGCGGCCGTTGCGAGACCAGAACTCGTTCAGGACTTTTTGATACGCCGCTTCGTATTTCTCCACCATGCTGGAGACGCTGAAATGGCGTTCGACGAAATCCCGACAGTTTTCGCGATCGAGATCCTCGACGAGAGAAACGGCATCGACAGCATCTTCGACGGTTTCGCAAATAAACCCAGTTGCGCCGTGGGCGACGATTTCCGGAACCGCGCCCCGTTTGAAGGCGATAACGGGGGTTCCCGCACACATGGACTCGATCGAGATCGATCCGAACGGCTCTTCCCAAGTAATGGGAAATAAGGTAGCCGTGGCGTATCCCAACAATCGCACTTTATCGCTAGGGGACAGGTCGCCGTGGTATTGAATTTGTCTGCCGTCGAGATTGGGGACAATGTCTCGCTCGAAATAGGCGCGATCGACCGGATCGACTTTTCCAGCAATTTTCAGCGTCCATCCGGTTCGTTTGGCGATTTCGATGGCGTGGTGGACGCCTTTTTGGGGAGACAGTCGCCCGAAAAAGGCCAAATACGGGGGATCGTTGGCAGGAACTTCCACGAAGGGATAACTCTCGGGATCGATGCCGTTGTGAACCGTTCGCACGTAGTTGAGATCCCGAAGGTGCTGCTGTTGCGCGTCGCTGATACTGATAAACGGTTGGTGTCGGTACTGATAGAACACTTGCGGGTTTTCGCGAGTAAAGCCGTTATGCAAGGTGTGAACGATGGGAGTTTTCAACATCTCGGCATAAGGTAGTGCCGGATAGCTGGTGTGGAAGTGAACGATGTCGAACTCGCTGGCGGTGTCTGAGACGCGCTTGTATTGAAGGACTGCATGGGCTTCGGGGTCGAGGGTTTCGGGATCGAGACGCAACGCCTTCGGACAAATAGGTTCGAGACGGGCTAGGGTTTGGGAATCTCCCGAGGCAAAAAGCGTCACTTGATGACCGCGTCGGACGAGTTCGTCCGTCAGATGTCCCACGACGAGTTCGATTCCACCGTAACCGGGAGGAGGGACGCGCTCCCATAACGGTGCAACTTGAGCGATACGCATAGCTGTTTTCCTCTCCTATAAGCGATCGAGGACACAATCCAATCGCCGTCGATCGGCGATGAATTGGACGAGGCGAAACCGATACGAATTTCGCGGGAAATTCGGAATGCACAAACGGTCGCGTTCGCCTGGGGGTTGAGTTGGAAAAGTTTCGTACGAGCTGACTTAACCGAAAGCGCCTAAGGGCATCGTGACTGCCTCCTGGAATGAATTAGGCTATCGGGAGTTGCGGCATTCCCATCAAACCGGCAATGGTTTGTGAGTTGGGAGAAACAATGCGTCACACTCCGCCAACGATCGAAATTGTTACCGATACCCTTGCAAGCTGTCGAGGGCGGTTAACCGAACGGAAGCGGTCGATCGAGCGAAGCTTTTCCGCGATCGAAAGCAACCGTTTAAGATAGAAAATGCAAGTTGTGGCGATCGAAAGGCTCTAGATCGGAGACGATCGATCGCGCCGCTTTATCCGTTAAGCTCGTAAAGTTCCGTTTTCGATCGAATTGCCCATGTCACCCTCAGCGTCCCAATCAGCCGAAGCCGTGGAACAACAACCGATTCGCCTGCCCCGTACCAGCGAATCGGACAAGCTCAAACGCATCCGTCACACCGCCTCTCACGTCATGGCGATGGCGGTACAGCGGTTGTTTCCCGAAACCCAAGTCACGATCGGCCCGTGGACTGAATACGGGTTTTACTACGATTTCGATCGCCCGGAACCGTTTACGGAAAAAGATCTCAAGGCCATCAAAAAAGAGATGGTCAAAATTATCAAGCAAAAACTGCCCGTGATTCGGGAAGTGGTGACGCGAGAAGAAGCTGAAAAGCGCATCACCGAGATTAAAGAACCCTACAAACTGGAAATTCTCGGGGATATTAAAGAAGATCCCATTACCCTTTACCATTTAGGCGATCGCTGGTGGGATCTCTGCGCCGGTCCTCACGTCGAAACCACCGGGGATCTACACCCGAAAGCCTTCGACCTCGAAAGCATTGCCGGGGCGTACTGGCGCGGCGATGCCAACAACCCGCAACTGCAACGGATTTACGGGACGGCGTGGGAAACCCCCGAACAACTCAAGGAATACAAACGCCGCAAAGAAGAAGCCCTCAAGCGGGATCACCGCAAAGTCGGTAAAGAACTAGGGCTGTTCGTCTTCTCCGATGCTGTCGGCCCCGGTTTGCCCATGTGGACGCCGAAAGGCACGATCCTGCGATCGACCCTCGAAAATTTCCTCAAAGACGAACAGCAAAAACGGGGATATTTCGGCGTCGTTACCCCCCACATCGCCCGAGTGGACTTGTTTAAAACCTCGGGACACTGGCAGAACTATAAAGAGGATATGTTCCCGTTGATGGCGGACGACGAAGAGGCGTTACGTGCCGAACAGGGATTCATCCTCAAACCCATGAACTGCCCGTTCCACGTGCAGATTTATAAAAGCGAACTGCGCTCTTACCGCGATTTACCGTTGCGCCTCGCGGAGTTTGGTACGGTTTACCGATACGAACAGTCGGGAGAACTGGGGGGGTTAACGCGAGTTCGCGGCTTTACCCAAGACGATTCTCACCTGTTCGTCACCCCCGACCAACTGGAAACGGAGTTTCTCAACGTCGTCGATTTAATTTTGTCGGTGTTCGAGAGTTTGCGCCTGCGTCAGTTTAAGGCGCGATTGAGTACCCGCGATCGCTTCTCCGACAAATACATCGGTTCCGACGAAGCCTGGGACAAAGCCGAAGACGCCATCCGCCACGCCATGAACGCTAAAGGCATGAGTTACTTCGAGGCTCCCGGCGAAGCGGCGTTCTACGGTCCCAAACTCGACTTTATTTTCCAAGACGCCCTCGAACGGGAGTGGCAGTTGGGAACGGTACAAGTCGATTACAACCTACCCGAACGCTTCGAGTTGGAATACGTCGCCGAAGACGGTTCTCGCCAACGTCCGGTCATGATTCACCGCGCGCCGTTCGGTTCCCTAGAACGGTTGATCGGCATTCTCATCGAAGAATATTCGGGCGATTTTCCCCTGTGGCTGGCACCGGAACAGGTGCGGTTGCTTCCGGTGAGCGATGAATTTTTACCCTTCGCCAAAGATGTCGCAGCGAAAATGTTACAAAGTGGAATTCGCGCCGCTGCCGATACCAGTGGCGAACGCCTCGGAAAACTGATTCGCAACGGCGAAAAAGCGAAAATTCCGGTGATGGCGATCGTCGGTGCGAAAGAACAGGAAGCCAACAGCTTGAGTATCCGCACTCGCGCGTCTGGGGAATTGGGTTCGATGCCGGTTGATGAGGCGATCGAGAAATTAACGGGAGCAATTGAATCTCGCGGCGATTTTTAAAGCCGAAATCAAGAGAATCTTGAAACCCCGGTTTTTACTCAAGACCGGGGTTTTTGAATGCTGAAACGTTTTCGGAAACGTTTCTCTGAGCTGTGCTATATAGCGCTCGCCAATTGGGTTAGGACAGTCGGCTCTGGCTGTGTATGACGACTTCCAGGCTTGAAAATGTCCTGGTTGCTCTGGCGGCTGCTATATAACAGAACTGTTTTAAAACTGAGAGGGTGACAACATAACTAGACCCCCTGCCTCACAAGGGATCGATCCTCTAGCCCTCGTTGAAAATGGAGAGATTTGTGAGATTTCAACGCCATGAGATCCAACATCCAATCTCTCCAGAGCAGCAGGGATTGACTCCAAGCATAACCGGATAATCCGAGGGAAAAAACACTATGATGAGGAAAACCTTGAGGGGTCAGGTGGGTAATAAGGGTCTCCTGAGATTACGGTGGGATTTGTTATGAATAATACGAAATCGAACCAGGGTAAATTGCCATGACGCCTCTACAGAAAAGGTTTTGACCGGGGATAAAATCCGCTTATCACCTCAAACTCCGAAGACCCAGAGATTTGGGTTTAAGTCCCGGGATGTCTTTCTATTTTGAGAGAATGAAAGGGGTGCATCTCAGTTTTGCAAAAACATCAGTTTTGGGTGGCAAAATTCCCGATTAGCATTTCCCGTATAAGATCCCCGGCATCTTGGGTATCTGTTTAGCGATGCTCACTCAGGTCGAAGCCTGCCAAGGCATGGCCTGGGCAACGAGGTCAATAAAGGAGTCGTCAGATTGGGCAGCCGTAGC
>NZ_JAQNCQ010000066.1:0-8889 GCF_028368005.1 Geitlerinema sp. CS-897
CTCCCTTGCTCCCCCTCTCCCCTCTTCACTCTTCCCTCTTCCCTGAAGAAGCTCCCCCTCTCCCCTGCTCCCTTGTAGCCTTCTGAACTTTGGAATGTCGATGACGCTTGACTTAACAGAACTACATTTCACCTATTCGTTCGATCGCTTTCCCGACTATCTCGATCGCCTGCGATCGAAGCTGCGGATTGCTGTCATTCATGGCGGCGATAAGGATCGCGACGGAGCGGTCATCTACAAAACCCATAACCCGCGATCGACTAAAACTTACGAAAAAGTTGCCTGGGATATCGCCGAAGCCTTAAAAAACTTGGGGTTCGAGTACGTCAGCGTCATGCCGGACGATATGACGCTACCCCAACGCCTCAAAGAAGAAAACATTCATTTGGCGTGGCTGAACACGGGAGGCGTCCAGGGATACGATCCA
This sequence comes from Geitlerinema sp. CS-897, assembly GCF_028368005.1. Lineage (NCBI taxonomy): Bacteria > Bacillati > Cyanobacteriota > Cyanophyceae > Geitlerinematales > Geitlerinemataceae > Geitlerinema > Geitlerinema sp. CS-897. The sequence continues at coordinate 428 of NZ_JAQNCQ010000066.1, forward strand.
GTCTGTCACACCCCTGCCATCTTAGAAATGTTAGGGGTTCCTTACGTGGGACACGATCCGCTCAACAGTTCGACTCTCGACAACAAGCACGTCTTCAAGCGAGAACTCCAGGCGTTCGGCGTGAGAACCGCACCGTTTATGACCTGGCATCCCTCCCAAGGTATTCTCAATCCTCACACGAACCCTCGTTTTTTGACGACGTTCGGACACTATCGCGGGGCGTTCGTAGTCAAACCCGTTTCCGGGCGAGCGTCGTTAAATATTTTCGTGGTAGACGACGCCGCAGATTTACCGGATGCTGTGGCGGAAGTTCACCGGTTAACGCGCAATACCGCTTCGATCGAGACCTATTTATCGGGGCGGGAGTTTTGCGTGTCGGTGTGCGGTTACGTCACCTGTGCGGGCGGAACGTTGCGAAAAAACCCCGAACCCTTTGCCTTTTCGACGATCGAACGCGTCTTAGAAGCCAACGAACGGATCTTTACGTCGATGGATCGCAGGGCAATTACAGAACACCGACTGCGATTGCTCGGAAACGAGGATGCCGATATGTCTCGAGCGTTAATTTCCTTGGCCAAACAGGTATATTGGGATTTTAATTTGAATGCCTTGGTGCGAATCGATTTACGCACGGATGCCGACGGCAAACTTTACGTTCTCGAGGCCAATCCCAAACCCGATCTCAAACGTCCGACTGAAGCAGAAACGAGTTTGGTGGTTCAGGGATTGCGGGAATACGGGATGGAATACGAGGATTTAATTTTAAGTTTGTTGGTCGATCGCCTCGATTATCTGTTGACTTATCACGCCCCGATCGTCCGACATCTCGTTGCGTTGCTCGTGTGAGGCGATCGCGACTCATCGCATTCAAAGTGTTTGGGTATTTTTTTGAGCCGCTCCTCGGTCTTACGCGGAGAGCGATCGATGTTTTTCGGTAGGAGCGTTCGTCAAAATCGATATGACTTAAGTGAAATTACTGAGTTTTAGGATAGTGTAAACTTTGAGGTAAAGACAGGTACAAACACCGATCCCGTCTTTGCCGAATATTAGATAAATTATAAGTAAAGTTAACGGACGCGGTAAACCGGAGTTGGCGAAATGACTCAAGCTCAAGCTCTTCAGCTCGCGAAACGTGGAAATCCCACGGCGATCGCCGCGATCATGAACCACCAACTCCAATGGCAACACGTCCGAGTGACAGCGAGCCGCCAAGAGTACTGTTTGCAGGTTGAAATCAGCGCTAAAGGCAGCCTTCCCGACCGCACGATCCTGATGCAATGGGTGCGCGTCGGACTGATGCAGTTGAACCCGAAAGCGATCTCGCAGGTTTGCGTGTCGGGCAAACAAAACGGTACGAGCAAACCGCTTTGGAAAGAAGAGTTTGAGTTGCCGAGCGTTTTCGGTGACGCGAACGCCATCGCCGCTCTCGAAACCCGAGTGAAAGCCCTAATTCCCTCGAGCGTGTGGGAAAAAGCTAAAGGCGGCGACTCAGAGGCTCTCTCGCAACTGCTGGACGTTGCCGTCTGGCAAAACGACGCTCGGGTGACGGCGGCAGTTGAGGAACGCCAACTTCAGGTCACGGTAGATGCAGAGGCGTTACCAGACGAAGCGGTGACTGTAACTTCGATCGTGATGGTATTGCAAGGATTGGATATCCCGTGGCTGACATCGGCGGTGGTGTTGGGGCGATCGCGGCGAAATGCTTTGGCCGTGTGGAAGCGCGTTCTCGATGCCGAACTCGATCCGAGGGATAAAATGCGTCATTCTATTGCTTCTATTGTAAATTTTTACGAACGGTCGGTCAATCCACGCATTCTCGAACGTTCGGTAACTCAAATGTAAAGAAACTGAAGTGGGCTTTTGGATAGTTATGTACAGTAATGATGTTGCTCCGTGAAAATTTTTACTCCGGAAGAATTGAAACAGCCAAATAGCATTACTTATCAATTCAATTCTATCGATCGCGCGAACGTTTCACACCTCGAGCTTTCGCAGCGCGCCAACCATCACCGGCTTTCCGTAAAACTGCGTGCGAACGCCATAGATTTCTACGTCGATCGTCGTTGCGTCTTTACATTTTCCCAGAAACTGACAAGAAAGATACTTCGTTTGACCGCGAACGCACTTATAAATTTTCTCAGACACGATATCGTAATGGGAATCGGCAATCAAATAAAACATCGTTTTGAGAGAAGCCAACTCGTGAGTTCTATACCCAAAAATTCGGGCGAGTTGCCGATTGGCGTAGAGAAACTTACCGTCCCACACCACGATGTACAACCCGAGTTTCGATAACCGACTCAACGGAACGTCTAACGGCGGACGCGAAGAAATCGGGGGCTGAGTGCGGGGGGGAGGCGGCGGAACTTTCGAGCGAATCGGTAGGGTTTTGGGCGGACGGTCGCTCGTATCGGGCCTTGGAGATTTCACCGGAGACGGTGTGGGACGCGATAACTCCGGCTGCGGCGATCGAGGTAGGGGAGAGGGCGGAGTCGGAGAGTGAGGGGGAGACGATGGAGAGACGGGAGGTTGTCCATCATCTGCGTACGACCAAACGAGGTCGAGAACCAATGCCAAACGATGGGACAGCTCCTGCATGACGTTCGCCGTTTCAGCGTGGAAATAGGCGGTTTGGGGATGGGTGAGCGTGAGAATTCCCAAAATTCGTTGTTTGCGGCAAATCGGCACGCACAACGCCGAACCGACCTGATAGGGGGCGTTCCGAAGCGGCATCCAGCGATCGTCGGCTGCCGTGTCGGTGACGATCGCGATCTGACGTTCTCGGTAGACCCATCCTGCCAAACCGCTATCTAAAACCTGGCCGACGATGGACTGTTTGCGATCGCGAATCGTCGCGCCTCGCGCTAAGATACTTTCAACGACGACGCCGGACTCGTCGAGCAGAAACAAACTGCTTTCAGAAACACTGGCAATTTGGTTGACCGATTTCAAAATTTGCTGGGCGATCGATTTCAGGGCCAGCGATCGCGTCGGTTTTTCCCCGAAGGCTAACAAGGTTCGCAGTAACTCCGTTTGAACGTCGCTGAGGGTGCGATCGACCCGCAGTCGTTCGAGTTCCTCTCTCGCTAGCTCGAGTTCTCGGTACAGTCGGTCTGTCTTTGGCTCGTGTTCTTCCACGCTCGATAACCCTTCAAAGAAACCGTTGCGAACCCCAAAGATTGCCTGCTCGTCCTCTATATACTGACATGGCAGCGGAAGATCGTCGGCAAAATTGCTGCGATCGCGCTCGGATAAGGCGATCGCAGCGGCACGCGACCTGTGAGTTTGAAACTCGATCGCCCCGTCCGTCTGGCGTAGTATAGATTCCGAGATCCAGACCTGTGGCGTGTCAGTCGGCGTTCTCGATATCCCGAGGGTTCGAACTCGACCACACCCCGCCTACCCCTGAAATCTTCTGAAATTTTATCGAAAAATACAGAATTTAATTGTTTTCAAACTGACCGATCGCTAAATTTACTTCGCCCGAAGATAGGACTTGGGGGGTATTTCTCCCAATTTTTTCAGTTGGAAATACAGCGATCTCCGAGTCCCTTTTCCCCACGCGATCTCCACGATCTCCGATTTTGTCTGTCTCGGCACTACCAACAGGAACCTTAATCTTATATACAACTTTAGACAGAGTGAATTTCACCGATCGGATCTAGCATAGGAATAGAGACCCACGACTTTTACACCTCGAGCAAGTATGGCTTCCGAAACCCAAGTCAAACAATATTTAGCCTATTGGTTTCAACTCGGCAAAAAGCTCGTCGTTGAAAAGTCGGGAGAGACCCTATTGCCCGAACCCATTTTTCACGGCGATCGCTACAGCCAAGCCTTTAACGACTGCTGGGAACTCTGCGTATCGCCCGATTCGGGCGATTGCTATCTCGAAGGCACACAACAAACCGTTCGCCAACTTCTCGAACCTCAGTGGGACATCGACCCCTGCGCTCGCTGTCAAATGCCCGTTCCCATCCTACTGCACGGGACGCCCTCCTGCGCCACCTGTCCCTGTCACGATCTTTCCTTCTGGCCGAACGACGAACTCCCGAAACCTCGTTTGCAGGTCAACACGCAAGTTAGCCTCCGCGAAATTTGTCGTCGGATCGTCGAAACCGGGGACGGTCGATCGTCGTCCTCCCATTCCCGCAGCAACCTCAACAGCTGACGCCGTTTACGCGGTCGCCGCGACATTATCTCGCACCTTGGGAACGTCGTAAGTCATAAAGTCGTAAGCCAGATCGGTATTGGGGAAAATCGCCCGAGCTTCTGCCAACAAATCTTCCAACTGGATATCGTTTCCCGGTGCGTAACGGGGACTGAAATGGGTCATAAGCAACTGTTTGACGCCGGCCGCCAGAGCGACCTGTGCTGCCATCGTCGAGGTCGAGTGCAGGCGTTGCTCGGCCATGGAAGCATCCAGGTGAGAAAAAGTCGCTTCGTGAACCAACACATCGGCATCGCGAGAAAGCTTCACCGCGTTGTCGCAGTAAATCGTATCGGTGCAATACACCACTTTACGACCCGGTTGTGGCGGTCCGCACAGATGTTTCCCATCGATTTGGCGACCGTCGGCGAGCGTCACGCGATCGCCCCGCTTGAGCCGTCCGTAAACCGGCCCGGGGGAAATTCCCAGCGACTTCGCTTTTTCCACGTCGAAGCGGCCGGGACGTTCCTTTTCTTCGACCGCATAGCCGTAAGCCGTCACCCGATGGTCGAGTCGCTCGCAGGTAACGCGATAGTCCTCGTCTTCAAACAGGAGACCCGGCCGGTGCTTGTGAACCTGAATCGGGTAAGACAAATGGGTGTGAGAATAACGAGTACAAGCGTGCAAGTAGTCTTCGAGTTGCGGCGGTCCGTAAAGATCCAGGCGATCGGGATTTCCGGCCAAGCCAATGCTGGCCAGCAACCCCATCAACCCGAAAACGTGGTCGCCGTGCATGTGGGTAATAAAAATACGGCGAATGCGTCCGACCTTTAAATCGCTCCGTAGCAGTTGGTGTTGCGTTCCCTCGCCACAGTCAAACAGCCAAATTTCCCCCCGCTCTGTCAAGCGCAGGGCTAAGCTGGAAACGTTACGCGACCGAGTTGGGACGCCCGAACTCGTTCCTAAAAACGTAATTTGCACGCGATCGAATCTCGTGAAAGTCTGCGTCGAGCCGTAAGGCACGGGAGGGCGACCGTCGATCCGCAGCGCTGGGATCGGGGTTTTCAAACTCCTATGCTATTCTAGCATCGACGAGGTCTGTGCTTCTGTGCTTTGACAATTGTGAGGAGAAAGTAACGGATGCTGCGCTCGAATTCTACAGTATCTCTGACGCCTCAAACGAGGCGATCGCGACTGGGGGGATCGCGTCCGACGCTCAAAAAAACCCTCGATCGCCACTCTAAAAAACCGTCTCGACAAATTTCGAGAACGTTTCTCAAAAGTTGGTGGATTTCGCTAGTCTGGTGGGCGTTCGTCTGGACGCCTGCTTCCGCTTTAGAATTGCGGGTTGCCGTTCGACAAGACGTCAGCGAACTGACGGTTGGTAGTTCGACCCCCGCCCGAATTCGCGATAGTTCGGGCAACGTTTTAGGCAACCTAACCGGAATGCACGCCCATCTCGCACGCAGTTCTGAGGGAAGCGTCGCCCTGTCTCAGTGGCAAGCGGGGCGGTTGTGGATCGAACCGAGCGATCGCGGTTACGTTTACATCGGCGATCGCTGGTATCGAGGCAAAGTGCTGTTAGTCCCTCGGGGTTACGGCATGACCGCCGTGAACTACGTCGATATCGAGTCTTACATCTACAGCGTTCTCGGGGCGGAAATGAGTCCCAACTGGCCGCGAGAAGCCCTCAAAGCCCAAGCCGTCGCCGCTCGGTCTTACGTCCTCTACCAACGACAGCGGTACGGAAACGACGTTTACGATGTGGGAGACGATACCTTTTGGCAAGTGTATCGAGGCATGGAAGAAGAAGCCGCCGCCACCCACGCCGCCACTCACGCCACCCGAGGACAAGTCCTCAGCCACGACGGAAAAGTCATCGAAGCGGTGTTTCATTCCTCTTCGGGAGGACATACCGAAGACGCCGAAGTGATTTGGGACGAAGCGAAACCCTATCTGCGGGGCGTTCCTGATTTCGATCGCCAATCCCCCAACTATCAATGGACGGAAACCCTGTCCCAGTGGGACGTTACTCACAGCTTATCAGGTGTCGGTAACGTCTACGACATGAAGCCCGAACAGATGACTCCCAACGGCCGCATCGTGATGATGAAAGTCATTGGTGACGGGGGAACGGCGATGGTGGACGGCGACAGCATTCGCTCGGCTTTAGGACTGCGAAGTTCGTTGTTTACCGTCACTTCCTACGGCGGATATTTTACGATTTCCGGTCGCGGCTTCGGCCACGGCGTCGGGATGAGTCAATGGGGGGCGAAATATCTCGCCGAACAGGGGTATGATTACCGTCAAATTCTCTCCCACTACTATCGCGATACGTATTTGGCACAAATTCGCGTTCCGTGAACAGGGAACAGGGAACAGGAAACAGGGAACAGGAAACAGGGAACAGGCAGTAGGTTGGATTTCGGTTTTCTCAACCCAAAAAATGTTAATTCCAAAGTTTTTTTGGCATTAGTGTCAATTTTTTAGAATTGTTTTTTGGGAGAAAAAACTATCAAGTCAAATTCAATTTCTAAGATATATCTCTGAAGTTTTTCCCTCAACAAAAACACCAAAAAATCAATACAGTTCGTATTCTAAAAGGGTGCAATCTAACCCCCCGTTCGAGACGGGAACGCGGCGAGACGCTCGCAATCCGACTTGTTTGGCAAGGTCTTTACTTCCCGTGAGAACGTACGCCGTCCAGCCTTTAAATCGCTGTTTGAACGTATCGCCGAGTTGTTTGTAAAACGCCCCGAGTTGCTGACGATCGCCCAACCGTTCCCCGTAAGGTGGGTTGCACATCAAAATTCCGCGATCGCAGGGTGCTTCAATTTCGCGCACGTCGGCGCACTGAAACGCAATCTTTCCCCCCAACCCACACCGTTCGGCGTTCGTTTTCGCCTGTTGGAGAACGTCCGCATCGCGATCGCTTCCCCCCACAAACGCCGGAAGTTCCGGTTTTCTCGCCGCCTTCGCCTCCTGTTTTAACTGCGCCCAAACTCCCGCGTCGAAATCGCGCCAAGTTTCAAACCCGAAGCGATCGCGAAACAACCCTGGTGCCACGTTCGCCGCTTTCATCGCCGCCTCTAGCGGAAGCGTTCCCGAACCGCACAGCGGATCTAAAAACGGGATTTCAGGAGAATAATTCGCCATCTCCAACAACGCCGCCGCCAGAGTTTCCTTTAACGGTGCAGCTCCCACAGCCGGGCGAGTGCCGCGACGGTGTAAACTGCTGCCGGAACTGTCGAGACTCAACACGGCGCGATCGCGGTGAATGTGAAGGTTGAGGCGCAAATCGGGAGTTGCCACATCCACGCTCGATCGCACCCCAAACTGGTCTCGCTGGCGGTCTACAATGGCATTTTTGACCTGGAGGGCGCTAAAGTGCGTGTGGTTGAGCTGTTTGTTTTTCCCCGTACAATCGACCGCTAACGTATTTTCGGGACTGAGATAATTTTCCCAGTCGATATCGCGAACCTCTCGATACAGCATTTGCGCCGAGGTACAGCGAAACGCCGCGATCGGGACTAGAACCCGAAACAGCGTTCTTCCCCACAGATTGACGCGGTACAACAGGGCGCGATCGCCTGCAAACGCCACCCCAGCAAACTCCGGCCGCACCGACTGCGCCCCCAAACTCTCCAATTCCCGCGCCGCGATCGCTTCCAAACCTCGCGCCACCGTTGCAAAATACTGTGCCATCCTAATTTCGATCGAACTCCCGTAAACCGCTCGCTATTCTACCGAAGCCTGCCTCGAACCCGCAGCAACAGTGCGTTAAGATAAGTCAGTTTGCACCACCTAAGACAAGAACGCCATGACCCGAGCCATAATGGAAACCGACAAGGGAACGATTAACCTCGAACTCTTCGACGAAGACGCGCCCAACACTGTAAAAAACTTCGTCGAACTGTCAGAAAAAGGATTTTACGACGGTCTGACCTTTCACCGCGTCATCCCCGGTTTCGTGATTCAAGGCGGCTGTCCCAACGGAAACGGAACCGGCGGCCCCGGCTACACCATCAAGTGCGAAATCAACAAGAACAAGCACGTCGCCGGAACCCTGTCGATGGCACACGCCGGACGAGACACGGGTGGAAGCCAATTCTTCATCTGTCACGAACCCCAACCCCACCTCGACGGCGTTCACACCGTCTTCGGCCAAACAGACGACATGGACGTAGTTCTCTCGATCGCTCAAGGCGACAAGATTCAATCGGTCAAAATCGAAAAATAGATTGAGATGAGGCGATGATGAGATGAGGAGGAAAAACAATTGGCTATTTCTCCCCCTCTCCCCCTCTCCCCC
>NZ_JAQNCQ010000067.1:0-2223 GCF_028368005.1 Geitlerinema sp. CS-897
CTACTATTTTTGTCAAGTCAGTTGGCTCTTGAATGTTATTTTCAAGTCAAGGGGTCAGTTGGCTGAGTCGAAATACCTAATTCCTTTCCGATTCACTTTATACTACTTATACACTACATTTGAAGTGCGGAATGTGGGATGTAAGCGATTTGAGTCCTCGACTCCGCTCGAACTCAAGTGTCAACGGTCTGTAAGTCTTGCCCAGTCTGCTTGATAGACTCCTTATCATCCCCTAGAGCAAGTGCCAAGTCAAGTAGATCGGTTCGAGCCGGAAAACCTGCAAGGCTACCGCGACGAAGGCTGAACCACCTCGAGACGATCGCTACAGTTTCGAGGCGCGCATCAGCAGTCCCATTCCCACCCCTAATCCGACGAGGGTGGGTAGCCAACCGGCTATCCAGGGACGGATTAACCCGCTCAATCCCAACGCATCGCCGACGGACATCAGCAGGTAATACGTGAAGATCACCAACACGCTAATTCCGAACCCGCGCGAGGCGCTGGTGCGCTGGGGTTTCGTCCCTAACGCCGCTCCCACTAATCCAAAGGCGACGCAGGCGAAGGGGATGGCGAACTTCTGTTGGATGCGAATTTCGAGTTTGCGAATTTTGTCTTCGCGGCCGCTGGCTTTCAAGATTTCTAGGCGATCGAACGCTTGCGTCACGTTCATTTGCGGGTAATCTCGCTCTCGCGCCAATTCCAAGGGTGCGCGGGGGAGGGGGTAACGATGGCGATCGAACTTGGCGATGTTGACGTAAGATCCGTCGGGGGGGATGGCGTAACTGGTGACGCCGAAGAAATCCCAGATGTTGTCTTCGGGGTTCCAGGTGGCGGAGTCGGCGAAGACCAGGCGATCGAACTTCGGTTCCGATCGATCTAACACGATCACCCCGTACATTCGTTCGTCTTCTTTGTCGAACTTCTCGGCGTAAAACAATCGCACCAACGTCTCGTCTTCGGCGTCTCTGGCTTGCGGTAATTTCCCGATTTCGGGATAGAGCGTATTGCGCTTCGCCAGCAACGTGTCTTCCTCCTTCAACGCGCGATCGAGCGTCACTTCGGCTTCGTACAGCGCACCGGGAACCACCACTTGATCGAACGCAAACGTTATCGCCGTGACGACGAGCGCCAGCAGCAACGCCGGACGGACGATGCGATACAAGCTCACGCCACAACTTCGCAACGCCACCAACTCGCTATCGCTGGACAGGCGAGAATAGCCGATTAGGGTTCCCAGCAACATCGCCATGGGAAACGAAAGGGAAATGTAGTAAGGAAGCTGCAAGACGAAGACTTTCGCCGCCACGTCGAGGGAGATGTTGGCGTTGGTGAGTTGTCGTACCAACTCGAACACGATACCCACCGCGACGCCGATCGAAGAAAACGCGCCGACACCGAAGAGAAATGGCGGAAGCGTTTCGCCGATGAGGTAGCGATCCATGATAGACAGTCCCGGAAGGAACCGACCGAAAAGAAAGGGCGATGGTTTCATAGCGGTGGCGAGACGCACGGTGCGAGAGTGAGATTCGTGCCAACAGTCTAGTGTATCGTTAGCGCGAAGCGCACCACCACCTCACCTGAAGCGAAACGGCCGATCGCGTTCGGTTCCGTCGAAACTGGTTGAAAACTGCTGTGAGTCTTTGGGTTACTGCGGAGAAGGTTGTGTGGGGGATTTGACCACAATCCACCGACCGGTTTTCGGATCGCGATAGGTTGTGAAGGGATTTTGGCGCAGGACGGACTCGGTTTTTTTGGGGGTCGTAACTTGGTTCATCGATACTGTCCCAGTTGCAGGCGATGGTGACAGAAGTATTTGCCGTTTGTTGTATTGTACGGGCTAATGTTCCGGTTGCCTGCGATCTCGATCGCCTTTTGGCGATAAAGCGATCGCCCCCTTAGCTGCTGGAAAGTTCTGGATTGGCTCAGAGAGAGACTACTTAAGATCGATGAGCGATCGCCACGGGGTTCGGCAGTGGCTCTACACTGGAGGAGATCTTTAAATGGCTTCTCGACCCTACCAAGATCCGTCGCAGTGCTCCGCCCATAGCCGAGGGCTTGGGGGGTGGTGAAGCGACGGGAGGAAGTAGTTCGCTTAAGCCTAGGAAACAAATATTTATTTTCTAAGCTAAGATAGTTTCATGCTAAACCTGACGTGGGAATTCAAGCTAGAGCCAACGGCGGAGCAGGTTTCAGACATCGAACACATTTTGGATGTGTGCCGCC
>NZ_JAQNCQ010000068.1:0-17927 GCF_028368005.1 Geitlerinema sp. CS-897
AAGCCTGTGGAATCGTTCTGGCGGGGACTTGAAGTTATCTGAGTTCAAGTCTAGTCAAGAGGTTGAGAAGCAGGAAATCCTTGGTGTGAACCAGGGAATCTCCCTGCATACCCGATAGGGTTGCTGGGAGAGGATGTCAATGGCTGATTAAATCCGAACCGACCGACTACAGCATCGACGATTTGCAGCGAGACGAAACGGCAATTTGGGACGGCGTCCGCAACTACCAGGCGCGAAATTTCCTGCGTCAGATGCAACCGACGGATTTGGCTTTTTTTTACCACTCCAACGTCAAACCGCCTGCGATCGTCGGATTAGCAAGAGTGCTTGAAAGTAACGTCAACGACCCGACTCAATTCGACCCGAACAGCAAATACTACGACCCAAAAGCGACGCCGGATAACCCTCGCTGGCAAACCGTCAACTTTGCCTTTGTGGAGAAGTTCGAGACGCCGATTTCCCTAACCCAGTTAAAAGAGCATTTCGACGCCGAAGACTTGCAGGTGGTCAAACGGGGAAATCGCCTGTCTGTCATGCCCGTCAACACTAACATCGCCCAGCAAATCTTGGAGATGGCGAAGCAACCCTAACAGGGAACGAGACAATCGGACCGACGCAGAACCCGCAAGTCTTCTTCGTCTAATTCCGCTGGCGTTCCATTGTAGATGGCTTCGACGAAATCCTCGTTGGGAACCATCACGCACAACACGTACAACCGACCCGAACCGACGTTACAGAGTTCGTGGAGTCCGGTGGGGGGAACCAAGACGCTATCTCCGGTTTCTAAGCGCAATACGCGACCGTCGCAGGTGGCGAGGGCTTCCCCTTTGAGAATGTAGAACATTTCAACTGCCCGATGGTGGCAGTGGAGAGGGGTTTTTCCAGCTTCGTCAAAGATTTCCACGCAAACGGCCAGGGACGAGGCGGCCGTTTTGGGGTCGAAAACGGTGGCGATGCGATTGGTGTCCTGGGGACTAATGCGAAACACGCGGTAGTCTCGAGCGGATTTGGCGACGGCTACCATGCAACGATCGCTCATAATTTCTCCTGAATGGGGCGAACGGGTCAAAACTCTATTCGAGACGGTGTCTTGAGGGTCGATTGGCTCGATTTTAGCGGTTTCAAACTCTGTTTTCGTTTACGAAATATGAAGTCCGAAGGTTTCAAACTCACGACACCTCGGATAACGTCCGCCCCTAATTCGCTCCGTCAACAGTCCGTTAACGAGACAAGTTGTTCCATTCAGTTTCGGCGTCAGAAAGTGCCTCTTCAACCGTTTTTTCTTCTAACATCGCCGCTTGCAGGTTGTCGTAAATAATTCGCTGTAATTCGTTGGCGTCGGACATCGGCGGAACGAGAACTTCTGCCCGTTGCAGTTGTTCGGCACTGATAACGCGGGCGTCGTCGATTTGGGTGGTGTCGTCGTTGGCGGTTTTGAAATACTCGTCCTGTAAGGTTTCTACCGTCGAGGGCAGGGTGTTGGCAGCTTTGGAAAAAGCCAGTTGGTTGTCGGGATCGGTCAGAAATAGGGCAAAGGCGATCGCCTCTTCTGGGTTATCGGTATCGCGAGGAATCACCAAATTCATCACCGCTACGGCAATTTTCCCCGTGTCGCCGGTAATTTGCGGGGCGGCTTCGGAAACGGCGGCGATGTCGGGGGCGTTGTTGGCGATGGTTTGGAAAAACTGAGGCCCCGAGGTCAACAGGGCCAGTTCTCCAGCTTGGTAGAGTTCGATCGCCCGTTGGTGGCCTTGGGTGAGAACGTCTCGGGGAATCAGTCCCTCTCGATATAAATTCACCCAATATTCAAACGCCGCTTTGCCTTCGGGGGAGTTAAACGCCGCGTTTCCCGAGTCGTCTACCAATCGGACGCCCATTTGCACGAGAGATTCGAGAACTTCCCCGGAATCGTTGGGAACCACGGTGACGAAAAAGGCATATTTTCCCGTTTCATCCTTGACTTTTTTTGCGATTCGTGCTAATTCGGTGTAGGTTGCGGGAGGGCGATCGATCCCGGCCGCCTCGAAGAGTTGGCGATTGTAGATGGTGATGCGGGTGGTAATGTACCAGGGAATGCCGAAACTCTGACCCTCAAAGCGGCTGGCGTCCCAGATATTGGCCAAGTACTGTTGGCGTACCGTGTCGGGAACGCGATCGTCGAGGTTCAGCCAAGCGTTGCGACCGGCGAGAAGTGCCGAAAACGTGGGGTTGAGATTAGCCACATCGGGGGCGGTTTTAGCCGAGACCGACGCCAGCATTTTCGCTTCCATGGCCGACCAGGGAACGTCAACCCAATCGATTTGAGTGTCGGGGTGTTGGGCTTCGTAATCGGCGATGAGGTCGTTGAAGTACTCCGTAAACTGCGGTTGCAGTTGCATCGTCCAAAACTCCACCGTTCCCTCGTCTTGAGGGGGTGGGGCAGACGCGCAACTGACGAGACCGCCGAGGACTCCGCCGAGAACCAGGCGAATTCCCCACTGTTTGACTGAAATTCCGATAGAGTGCTGCATGGGTGTGTGTTCGGTTCCGAGACAGGTCGATCGGCACGTCTCGGTTGTGATTTCGTTATATTTCGCTCATTGAGGCGCGATCGCCGTTGCTTGTCAAGCACTCGAGCCACATAGTAGAACAGTGGTAGAGATGAGGCGGCAGTCCGGTCAACCTCTCGAAACGCGCATCGATCGCGGGCTTTCGGGAAGTGTGTTCGCTCGCTTCGCGATGGAGGACAGCGTGGTTAACTTTATCAAAAATATTTTCTCGAAGTCCAAACAAGGGATCGGCATCGAACTGTGTCCCGATCGCATCAACCTGATCCAACTGCAAAAACAGGGTCAGGGCTACAAAATCGCCAACTTCATCACGGAGGAAGTCCCCGAAGGCGTTATGGAGGAAGGGCAGATTCTGGATTTGCCCACGATGTCCGAACTCCTTGAAAGTACGATCGAGGAACATAAAATCAAAACCAAACACATCGCGACAGCCGTACCGAGTCGAGAAGCGATCGTGCGCTTGATTCCGGTTCCCGACGGTCTCGACGACACCGAACTGCGGGAGTACGTCAACCAAGAAGCAGGACTGTATTTGCCCTACCCTCGCGAAGAGGCCGACGTAGACTTTCAACGGCTGCGGTCTTTCGTCGACGAGGAAGGGGAAACGCGACATCAATTATTATTCGTGGCCACGCGAAAAGAAGTCACCGACAGCTACATTAGCGTGTTTCAAGAAGCGGGGTTGGATTTGGACGCGATCGAAGTCAGCAGCTTTTCCGTGTTGCGCTGCATCCGCGACCAACTGCAACAGTTTACGCCCTCCGAAGCTGCCGTGACAGCCGATATCGAGTTCGACAGTACCGAAATTTCCGTCATCGTCGATGGCGTTCCCCAGTTTTCGAGAACCATCGGTATCGGGAGTTTTCAAATTCAAAGCGCCCTGTCTGCGGCGATGAACCTCCCCCCCTCGCGCAATACCGAACTGCTTCAAGGTATGACGCTGCCGGTGAACACTGGCGACAGTATGACTATGGGTACAATGGGGGGGAACAATCCGGGAACGACAGCGATGATGAAAGTTCTCGGAGAACTGGCTGACGAAATTCGCCGCTCGATCGACTTCTATCTCAATCAAAGTGAAGGGCTAGAAGTCGCTCAGTTGTTCCTCGTCGGGCCGGGAAGTTCCATCGGACAACTCGACGAATTCTTCATGCAGCGATTGAGTATTCCGACCAACCAAATCGACCCAGTGGCTGCGCTAGGATTGGAAATGGACGAAGAAGAAGTTCCTGTGGTTCAACGAGCCGGTTTGGGCGTCATCTTGGGTTTAGGATTGCGAGAGGTCTAATACCGTGTACAGTATCGATATCAATTTTCTCAACGATCGCCCAGAATACCGCCCCGAGTCAACGATCGCCCCTACGGGGGAACGACGGTCGATCGAAGTTCCGGGGAAAGCGGTTCTGATCGCTGGGAGTCTCGTGGCCGTGGCGTTTCTCGGCGCCGTCGGCGGAGCGTTTGTCTATCTGAAACAGTTTGAGATCCCACGGCTAGAAGGCGAAATCGCCGATCTCGACGCCGAACTCAGCAGCTATCTCCAAAAAGAACAGCAATACAAGCAAATCCAACAGGAAACCCAGCAAATTAAAGACCAAACGCAGGCGCTCGCTGGAGTGTTTAACTACATTACGCCGTGGTCGGCCTTGTTACAGGATTTGCGCGATCGCCAACCCACTGGCATTCGCATCAGCGGCATCGAACAAATCGAATACGATCCCGGCCGTCCGCCGTCGGGATTGCCCGCCCCCGAACCGACGGAGACGGGACGGCCGCCGTCGCTGGTCACGATTACGGGAATCGCCAAATCCTTTAGCGACGTCAACGATTTCGTCGTGGTGCTACAGGAATCGTCCCTGTTTAAAGGATCGGCCACTCAACTGGTTTCTGCTGAAATGACGGACTATCCGGCCCGCAGTCAAACTTACGACGATAACGCGTCGGGAAGCCTAGAGTTCGAGCAGATCGTCGAATTTCAAGTCGTCACGCAAATTCGCGAAGTTCCGGCCACGGAAATTTTGCAAGAATTGCAGCGTAAGGGTGCATTAGGACTTGTCAACCGAATCCAGCAACTGCAAAGTAGAGGGGTAATCTAACGATGGTCAACCCAGACGAAGACTTTCGCGAAGGCGAAGAGGAAGCGGCCGAAGGTGTCGCCCTATTCGGAATTACGCTGTCGCCTCAAATTCTCGCCGTAGTCATTGCCGCCGCTGGGTTGGGGGCGTCGGTGTATCTCGCGCTGAATTTCGTCAAACCCCTGTGGGAACAACGGACGACTTTGCGACGGGAAATCGCCGAAAAAGAAGCTCAGCGGAGCGCTCAAGGGGATATTGTCGCCCAAATCGAAGCCGCGCAGATCGAGCGAGATGCTGCTGAGGAAATTCAGCGGGACGTACTGTCGATGTTCGCCAGTCCCGAAAGTCTCGATACGTTACTGTTCGATCTCAACCAACAGGTTCGACAGCGTAACGCGAACCTCGGTCCTGAAGAGGTGCGTGCGAAGTTGGTCGCTGAAGGCTGTCCGACGTCGGTTATCGAAAATTATGCCGATCTCGAGCGACAGGTAGACGGCTTTTTTGCCACAGCGAAACTGACTCGCTTCGAGCCGGTGTTTCCCGAAACGAGCCGTCAAACCAACGCGGCGGCAATTACCGAAGACGGCTACGAGTTGGTTCAAGACGGGTCTCTCGGTGCCAGCGCGGACAACCAGGTGAAACGTCAGACCTACGAAGTCGAAATGCAGGGGAATTTCGACCAAACGCGCATGATTTTAACGCAAATGGAGCAACTTCAGCCCCTATTGGTCGTCAAAAACTTTCAAGCCGAGCTTGAAAACCAAACGTTTTTGTTCGACAGAAACGGGATCTTGAGCGGATGTCAGCCGGAAACGAAAATTAATTCGTCTTTTACGTTGCAGGCGTTGCTTCCTCTGACTCAAGAAGAGTTGCAACAAATACTGCAAGCTCAAGAAGAAACTGAAGGTGAAGGTCAAGGGGAAGAAGCCGCTCAATAAGAAATCGGCAGAGACGATCGCCCCGCCGCCGATCGCACCTCGAAAACGCCACGATCTCAGGCTTTATCGCCGGATCTGTGACTTCATACGGGGGCAGAGGTTGCAGCGATCGCCCCTCGATCGCATCTCGAATTCAGTGAATTGTCAACGGGTGCAACGAAATTTAAACTCGGGTGTCTTGGCGATCGCGCTTAAACTATGATAGATACGATTCAGACGCGCGATCGCCTGGGCTGATTCCGGTTCGGATTCAGTTTCAGCAATCCCTTTCCATAGGAATTTTTAAGGAAACCTAGGTAAACCCGATCGCAATCGCGATTTGACATTGGCGTTGAGGAGAGAGCGGTGAAGAATTATTTCGGACTCGGTGGGCTGCTGTGCGTCGGCGCAGCAATGGTTTTAGCCGCCCCAGACGTGGCGTGGGCTAACCCCACAGAAGTAACCTCGGTCGAAGTTCGTCAGACGCCATCGGGTATGGTGCTGATGATGGATACCGCCAACGGCGATCGCCCCCAGATTTTCCTGGTGCGTCGCGGCGAATCGATCGTGGCTGACCTAATTAACACAAAACTGCGATTACCGCAAGGCAACGGCTACAGCCAGCGCGATCCGATTCCTGGTATCGCCTCCGTGGTCGTAACTCCCCTCGATTCCAACAGCACCCGCGTCGTCGTGACGGGATACGGAACGCCGCCAAACGGAGAAATCGTCCAAGACGCCCCCCGTGGCATCGTCTTAAGTTACAGTGCCGACGCGAGCGCCACCGCCGCACAGTCGCGACCGTCGGCACCGCCCCCTGGAATTACGAACAACCCCCAAGCGAACTCGAGCGTGACTCGAACCCCGAGAACGCCCCAACAAACCGCCCAGAGAACGCAAACCCGTCCCGACATTCTCGTTCCCAACCCCAACATCGAAATCGATGGCGTTCCCGTTGAAGGTCGCCCTCCCGTCAACCCCGCCCCCGCCTTTCAACCTCGCGCCGTCGCTCCCCCAGTCGGCGATATTTCGATTTCCTCCCTCGACCCCTCCAGTTACACGATTAATTTAGGAACCTCCGAACGGGTTCCGCGCCTGGTGTTGCGCGATGCCTCCGTCGAAGAAGTTCTGTCGTTGCTGGCGCGAGCTGCGGGGTTGAACCTGGCTTACGTCGGCGGAGGCGGTGAAGAAGACGGCGACGAAGAAAGCCAGGGGCGGCGAATTACCCTGGACGTGGAAAACGAATCGGTGCAAGAGGTTTTTAACAACGTCTTGCGGTTGAGCGGGTTAGAAGCCAACCGAGAAGGTAACACCATCGTCGTCGGGACGCAGCTTCCCGATAGCGCCCGTCCGCTCATCAGCCGCACTCTACGCCTCAATCAACTCAACCTCATCGACGCCCGAAACTTCTTGATTTCGCAAGGGGCAGAAGTGAACGAAGTCACCGTACAGCAGCAAATTCAGGCGCAATCGCTCGGTGAAGGCGTTCCCCCCATTACGACGACGAGTACTCAAACTCGAGTCGAACTGCTGGCAGCAGATACGCGCGAGGAACCCTATGAAGGCTTCGCGCCGCTACCGCTGCGGGGACTGTTGGTATCCATCGGCGCACGTGCGGAAACCATCAACCAACCCGGCACCGAGATTACCCTAGTGGGCAACCCCCGCAAGGTGGAACTGGCGACGCAACTTCTCAGCCAACTCGAAACCCGCCGCCGTCAAGTGGCGGTTAACGTCAAGATCGTTGACGTATTCTTGAATAACGAGGAAAACTTCAACGCGAGTTTTTCGTTTGGCGTGGGCGATACCTTCGTCTCGAGCGACGGCGGTTCGGCAGTCGTCAACTTTGGCGGCGGCAATCCCCCCTCGAGTGCGACAGTGACGGGTAGCACGATTACGCCACCAATTATCAACAACCCATTTGGGGGAGCTGAGATTTTCCTCGATCCCGACCAATTTATCTCTGTTCCCGGAACGCGACCGGATACGGTCATCGTCGGACAGGACGGATCGGTTACGCGAATTCCCGCACCTCCGGGTCAGTTCTTTTTACCGGGAGCGGCGGTTTCTGAAGATCCGCTCGATACCGGCATTACGGGTGTCGACCTGGCAGAAGATACTGTGATTACGTTCGATGACGAGGGAAATCCCACCGTTACCCTCGGAGATGTAGGCGAAATCACGACGAGTCTCGTCGATTTGTTCCAATTCCCCACTCGTTTCCTCGCGACGCTACAAGCTCAGGTGATTAGCGGAAACGCGAAGATTTTGACCGATCCGACGTTGGTGATTCAAGAAGGCCAAACGGCGAACGTCAATTTGACGAACCAAGTCGTACAACGAGTCGAAGTTGAATTTACCGATACCAACGCCGGACAGCGGGAAACGCGAACGGTGGACTTACGGGATGTCGGGTTACAGCTTCAAGTGACGATCGATCGCATCGACGATAACGGCTTTGTCTCGTTGCGCGTCAACCCCAGTGTCACGGCTCCCGTCGGACAAGAGGATCTCGGAGAGGGGCAGTTTGTCACCTTGGTTCAAGAACGTTCTGTTTCGTCAGGGCGAATTCGCCTCCGCGACGGTCAAACGCTGATTTTATCGGGGATTATTCAAGATAGCGATCGCACGTCGGTCAGTAAGGTTCCAATTTTGGGCGATATTCCTCTACTCGGTGCGCTGTTCCGTCGGACAGTTCGCGAGAACGAGCGTCAAGAGGTGATCGTTCTGCTGACCCCCAACGTTCTCGACGATTCCGATCCCAATAACTTCGGCTATACCTACACCCCCGGACGGGACGCGCGAGAAATTCTCGAACAGCAGCGAAACTTCACTTACCCGCAACCGGGGAATCCGTAACCCGCACTCTCAATGCCCTGAAAACCCTCGGTTTACCCCCCAAACCGGGGGTTTTACGATCGCTCGGTCGGCGTTCTCCATTTCCGGTGGGGATAAATGCAATAGCGATCGCGCCCCCGTACCTTGGCCTGGTACAACGCCCAATCTGCCGCTTTCAGTAACTCTTCCGCCGAAGAAGACGCCGAGGGAACCCAACTGGCAATCCCCAAACTTAAGGTCACGCGGGCTTTCACCTGCGAGGCGGGGTGAGGGAGATTTCGCGCAGCTAAGCGATCGCGAATCGACTGCACCACGTCCACCGCTCCCGATAACTCCGTGTTGGGAAGGATAATGGCAAACTCCTCGCCCCCGTATCGCGCCGCCAAATCGCCGCCGCGACGCAAGCCCTCTCGCAAGACCTCTGCCACTTGCTCTAAACACGCGTCTCCAGCAACGTGACCGTACGCGTCGTTATACTTTTTAAACTCGTCGATGTCGCACAAAATCAACGACAACGGCTGTCGTTCCCGAGCCATACGCCGCCACTCCCGGTCGAACACTTCGTTGAAATGGCGGCGGTTGAACAGTTGTGTCAGTTCGTCGAGACTGGCGAGTTGTTCGAGTTTGCGATTGGCGGCTTGCAGTTGTCCGTAAAGCTGAGCTTGTTCGATGGCGATCGAAACCTGTTCGGACAATCGCTGCAACAGTTCGATTTCCCACTCCTCCCAAAGGCGAGCGTCGCGACAGACTTGTACCGCCAACAGTCCCCAAAGCTGGATGCTGGCGTTCGAGACCTCTCCTCTGTCCAAAACAGAGGTCTGAACGTTGGAGAAAATGGGAACCACGAGCTGCGATCGCACCTTCGCTTGCTGCAAAATTTGTCGACAAGACTCGTCGAGTCGCTCGCTCGAGGCCACGTCGGCGATCGCCATCGGGACGTCGAGGGTGAGTTCTCCCGTCCCTCCCACCAAACAGCGATCCTGTCCGGCTTGAAGATCGCGATCGCCGGTCAGCATCGACTCGTAGCCTGAAGCCACCGCTTCGACACACCCGCAGAGCGATCGCCCGTTTTCCACTCGAACCACCAACGCGCGATCGTACCCCATACACTGCTGGACTTCATCGACGGTCGTGTTGAGAATCTCCGCCAAACTCAAGGACTGACGAATACGCTGCATCATGTGTCCGAGGAGGCGATCGCGCTGGCTTTGCTGTTGCAGTTGTACCTCGAGGCGTTTGCGTTGGGTAATATCCCGTCCGATACAGACGAAGGCGTCGATGGTGTCCTCCTGTTGTAAGGTCGCGCAGGAAAACTCGAACTGACGGATTTCGCCCGGTTGAGTCCGACAGCGAAACTCCCCGGAAACGCCAGTTTCGGGAAGTTTTTTCCGAGTTTCGATCGCCTGCGACAATCGCTCGTCGAGAACGATTTTGGTAATCGGCTGTAACAGTAACGCCGACTCTTCGTAGCCGAACAGGTCTTTCGCGGCGTTGTTGATGGTGACGATGCGTCCGGTGGCCGTCACCACGAACAGGGCGTCTTTCATGGCGTGGAAGACGCGATCGATATAGTTTTTCGCCGACTCCAATGCGATCAGCGTCATGCTGTATTCTTTGGCGATCTGTCCGAATTCTTGTTCGGTGGCCATGCGTTCGGTGGAGTCGCGAACCAACACGATAATTTGACCGTTGCGGGTTTCCGAGGCCAAGATTTTCGGCAAAAAATACAGGTCGATGTAAAACATCGAGGTGTCGTCGGCGAAGCGTGCGATTCCTTTTAGGATGAAGGAAGTCCGTCGCCGTTCGAGCAAATCGTCGAGAACTTCTTCTAACCCGACCAGTTCTGGAAACGGCGATCGCGCGTCTCGTCCGATTTGCACTTCTTCGGGAAGGTCGCCAAACCGCAACACCCCCACCGAGATTTCTCGAATCGTGCGATCGCGATCGATAACGAAATATTCCAGTTGAGGCAGGTTCAGTAAGGCTTGTATAGTTCGCTCCATGGCTTGACGCGCCCCGTTATCGATGGCGTCGAACATAAAGAAAATGACTGGTACGATATTTCTTAATTTTAGGCGATCGAATTCGAGCGTTTTTCGATCGCGTCGTGAAGATAAATCGCAGATCGAGGCAGCGATCGGTTCGTTCTGACGCTCGAACGTCGTCAGGACTATAGATCTTCTTGTTCGAGGGGCAACTCGATAATAAAAGCGGTGCCGCCTTCCGGGGGAACGACACAGGATAACTGTCCGCCGTGGCGTTCGACGATAATTTGATAGCAAATTGAAAGCCCCATTCCCGTTCCTTTTCCGACGGGTTTGGTCGTAAAAAACGGATCGAATACTTTCGGACGAACGTCTTCAGAAATACTCGGCCCGTTATTGGAGATCGTAATACAGATTTCCGATCGCTCTCGAATTAACTCTGTTTCAATTTTAACGATCGGATCGTCAATAATATGCTTTCGAGTGTATTCATGTAAAAAATAAACTGCATTATTGAGAATATTCAAAAAAACTTGATTGAGTTGTCCGGGATAACAATCTACTTTAGGAAGCTTGTCATATTTTTCAACAATTTTAATCTCTTTCGTTCCTTCAAATTTAATGCGATTTTGCAACATAATCAACGTACTTTTTAATCCATCGTGTACGTCGACGCGCTTCATTTCTGCTTCGTCTAATCGCACGAAATTTTTTAAATGTTTGACGATTTGATGAATTCTCGTCGCACCGAATCGCATCGATTCTATCAGTCGATCGGAATCTTCTATTAAAAATTGCAGATCGACTTCATCGAGTTTATCTTGAATTTCAGTCTCGGGCGGCGAGTGATACTTTTGATATAGTTCGATAATTGCTAAAAGATCTTGAAGATAGTCTTTCGCAAAAGATAAATTACCCTCTATAAAATTGATTGGATTGTTAATTTCGTGAGCGATCCCCGCGACCATCTGTCCCAAACTCGACATTTTTTCACTTTGAATCAAACGTGCTTGGGCTTGTTGGAGTTTTTGCAGAGTTTCGACTAAATTACTGTTGGCGACGCTGAGCTGGCGGTGCAATTGGTACTGACGCAATCCCGCACGGACTCGAGCTTTCAGTTCGTTGGGGTCGATGGGTTTCGAGAGAAACTCATCAGCTCCGGCATCGAGTCCCTGAACGCGATCGGAAACGGTTTCGCGGGAGGACAACAAAATCAAAAACGTCCCCGACAAATCGGCGTTCGCTCGCAACCGACGACAAACCTCAATGCCATCGAGTCCCGGCATGACCCAATCACTAATCACCACCGAGGGACTCAGTTCGATCGCCTTATCCAAACCTTCGATCCCGTTTTTCGCCAAAACGACCTCGTAGCCTTCTTGCTGCAAAATTTTTCGCAACAGCAACCGAGTCGTCGCATCGTCCTCGATGACCAGCAATTTCGCGTCGGCTTTGAGGCGTTCGTCGTTCATGGGTCCCAATGTCGCGCGCAGTCCCTCACGCGATCGATGAGGATTTCGAGCTTTTCAATTAACCCGCGAATCTCGTTTTCCTCGAGATCGCTTCCGCAAGCTTCGAGTCGTTCGGCGATGTCTGGAATCGATTTGACACAAGCCGTCCGACTGGCCCCTTTCATTTGGTGTGCGTGGGAAACGAAGTCGTTCCAGTTTCGATCGCCGAACGCCTGTTTGAGCTTGGTGAGGCACGTCGGCATATCTTCGACGTAGGTTTCTAAAATCTCCTGTTGAAACTCGGTATCGCCGAGCGTCAGCTCGTCCAACGCTGCGATATCGATGAGTGCCTCCCGTGTCGTGAGTGGGGAGAAAGTGTTGGCGTCCTCGTTCGACATTTTGCGTTCTCTAGGCAAATGGGTATGACAGGGGCAACGGTCGACCGATGCAAGCCCGACCGTCTTCGGCTGTTAAATTCTATTGTGCCAGGTCTTGGAAGATCGATCGGAGGTATCGCTACGGCTTACAAGGCCAGCGTCGCGATCTCCTGAAAGATGAGATCGACGTTATCGCCGGTTTTGGCCGAGGTCAAATAAATGGAAACGACGCGCTCGTACTGTTTGGCTTCGACAGTTTGTCGCAGGTGAGCGAGTTTGTCGGCGTTAGCCAGATCAGATTTATTCAGAGCCACGATCGTCCATCCCTGGGGATTGACCGATAAAAACAGATCGATGTGGTCGCGAATGCGTTCGATGGTTTCGCCTCGGGTCACGTCGGCGACGATGAGAGCGCCTTTGGCACCTTGTAAGTAACTCGGAGCGATGGATTTGAACTTCGTGTGTCCTTCTAAGTCCCAAATCAACAACTGGATTTTCTTGGGTTCTGCTGCGTCTTCCGGTACGACTTCGACGGCTTTGCGAGAAATTTTAACGCCCACGGTCGAGAGGTAGCGATCGCTGAATTTTTCTTCGACAAAGCGTCGAATCAAGCTGGTTTTACCGACGCTAAAATCCCCGACCATACAAATTTTTCTAGATATGACTGTCATTGCTTCTCTCGAACGTTACCGATTGTCGGTTTCGGGTGTCGATACTTCAAACCGAACGCACCGACTCAATTGGGGCGATCGCCCGGCCTCTACGTCAGGCGGCGGTTCGGGCGATCCCTGAGTGCGGATGCGATCGGGCGCGACACCTAACTCGACGAGGGCGGCTTTCACCGCGTTCGCTCGTTCGAGCGAGAGTTTCTGGTTGGCCTCTCGCGTTCCGGTGGGGTCGGTATGCCCGATCGCCGTCAACTGGAGTTGAGAAAACTCTAACAAAAACTCTGCTAACGGCACGAGTTTCGTTTGTCGGTTTTCCGAGGATAACGTGGACGAACCGGCGGCGAAATACAACCGACCTTCAACGGGCGATTCGTCCGTGCGAGCGGTGTTCACCACGCGATCGACCCCAGGAATCTGCTCGAAAGCTCGGCTGACGCGGCCGGCGGTGGCCGCATCGGAAATTTCTCCGAACACTGACACGCGACCGTCCGTATACTGAACTCGAACGTCCACGTTTTCCAAGGCGTTGACCGCAGCCGCCGTCCGTTCGACTTCCGCTTCGATGGAGTCGGGATCTGGCGGGACGTTGACGGCTACGATGCGGTTGTCAATGCGGCGTTGGGGGAGGGTTTCGCTAACGACGGCTTCGGCGCGATCGCGCAATCTCGGCGTCGGCACTTCCCCCGAAATCACGAGGGCGTTGCGTTTGACACTGGCGTCGAGACGGTACACTGCCAGTTCTGGTGTCGATTGCAACGCCGTCTGTGCCTTGGCGATCCACCGTCCCACCCACAGGGTACGGACGCCCCAAGCCCCGAGTCCTAGCAGCAGCAATCCACAAAAAATCAGTAAAAACGGCGGGTGACGTTGAGAGTCTTCGGTGTTAGTGGCGTTGGCAGCTTCGACGAGCATTTGTACGCGGTTGCCTACAGCGGGGGGAATCGTATCGGGGTTGCCGTCGTATTGTTCGATGGGGTCGCCGTATTTCTGCACGATGTAGCCGAGAGTCTGGCGAAACTGCTCGATAAACTGCTTGGGAGGAACCCCTTCGCTGACGAGGGCTAGGTAACAGTACCCCGCCACTTCCATAGTGATGTCGAAGGTGTCGTATTCGATTTGGGATAGTTCTGAAACCTGTCCGTTGGGGACGATGCAGTCGGCGGCAAAACTCCGAATGGCGGTGAGCATCCCGGCGATAGTATCGGCGTCGAGTCCTTCGTCGTCGAGGGAAATTTGGGCGTTGCTGATGACCAAACCCGAGCCTTTGTGGATGAGAAACGCGGCTTTGACGCGGAAGGGTAAGGCTTCTTGTAAAATCAGTTCGGCTTCGGACACCCCTTGCATACGGGCGCGGATTTTGCGGCGCACTCCTTCAAAGCTGAGGGCGTTTTCGACCTTCGCGTTAATTTCGCGAACGGCTTCGGCCATGTATTTGGCGATGGTGTTGCCGATGACGGGGTAGAGGGCATCGACCATAGCGTCTCGTTCGAGTTCGATTTGGGCTTTGATGAAGCGACCCATTTCCGAGGCGAGGGCGTCGCGGATGGCGTCTCGATCGAGTTCGATTTGGCGGCGAATGGCGGCGGCGATTTCGGGGCCGAGGGCGTTGGCGATGCTTTGGGGACGGTTGGCGATTTCTTCGGCGATGGCACCGGGGAGAATGTCGGAGATCGCTTGGTGCATAGCGTGGGGGTTCTGTTTGACCCGTTCGCGAATCACGCGATCGATGGCGGGAACGAGGGCGTTAATCACTTCGTTTCGCAGTTCGACGGGAGTGAGACTCGACAAAATTTCTTTGACGATGGGCATCAGCAGTCCCATCGATCCCGTGGCTTCCTCGAGGCGATCTTCGAGATCTTGTAGTTGGCGATCGAGGCGATCGAGGCGATCGCGATCGGCCGAGGCGGCTAAAACGGGCAGGTTTCGCTCGGGAGGCGAAGGGTCTGATGGCGGGGGGGGTTGAGGGGTTGGCGGCGGAGAAGTCTTCCGAGTCGAATTTTCGGGCGTCGGCCGCTTGGGGGAGGGAGTTGGCGGAAGCGATTCGATGCGATGGGTATCTGACTGTAGCGGCAAGTTCGACAGTGACAGGCTCTCTTGCCGTCGCGGCCGTGGGGGGGGAGAGGGTTCGCTTTCCTCAGATGCTGATGGCGGGGTTTCACCGAGATCTAACAACAACTGACGCAACGCCTCAATGGGGTCGTTTGCGTCCGTGTCGGGTTGCGGCGATCGAGGCGTCGGGTTTTCGGGCGCGGTCATTCCGAGGGTTCGCTGTGGTACTCGTTTTGTCGTTCGGGAAGAAATAGTGCTGCGGTGCTGTCGTTGGATGAGTCCGAGGCGTCAGTTCCACTGTCGTTTCCTTTGATTCGCATACAGACGTCGAACAGCAGTTCGGCCAAGTCTCCCCGTGACATTTTGTCACTTTCGAGATCTTGCGATCGCTTGTTGAGTTCGGCCAGAATTTGAACCTTGAGCGATCGCACGTCTTCGTCGAGGCGATCGCGGGTTTCAACGAGATCTTCTTGCAGTCCGTTGACCTGATTTTTTAAAGTTTTTTCGACGACGACTAAGTTACCCGAAAAACGACTTTCAACCGAACCGAGTTGGTTTCTTAAATCGTTGCTTTCTTCGTCGAGAGACGTGTTCACATATTGGATTTTTTTCTCGATGGCATCGATCGTCGAGCGCAGATCGGTCGTAAAAACGTTTCGCAACCGATCGATTTGCTCGGTCAAGTCGTGACGAAGTGCCGAAATTTCCGAT
Source organism: Geitlerinema sp. CS-897 (assembly GCF_028368005.1). Taxonomy (NCBI): domain Bacteria; kingdom Bacillati; phylum Cyanobacteriota; class Cyanophyceae; order Geitlerinematales; family Geitlerinemataceae; genus Geitlerinema; species Geitlerinema sp. CS-897. Next base: position 15,618 of record NZ_JAQNCQ010000068.1, read on the forward strand.
TCGAGGTGCTGGAATTTGCGTTCGTATTGCCGCGTTTTATCGCCAAACAAAATATCGCGAATTTGGTCGATATTTCCGAGGCGTTCTCGCATTTCGTTTGGAGTGATTTCGTTCATGCTTAACTTGTTTTAGAGATCGATACTAAAAAAACAAATGCTGTGGCTCGATTTTACCACGGGGGTCAAAAAAATCGGCGATCGTTCGTTATCGCTCTCACGGGCGATCGAACCATATCCTTTCTAACACTTGAATTCCCTCGAGTCGAACTCTCCCTCGACCCGTCGCTCGTTCGAGACCGCAAGGGGTGCAATAAGAAGCATACTCTCGCCCAGACGCAGTTTTATCAAAAATTTTGGGTCTAAAACCCCGCCCTAGAAGGGCGGCTTTACCGTACAATGGACGTAAGTGGTTAAACTGCCTAACGAAAACCAAGTTAGTAAGTTTACCTCACACTCCAATTAAGTTAGAATTTTGGCGGTGGGACACACCGTTACAGCCTGTGGAGCGAACGAAGACTTGAAAGGCATTGCGCCCGGTCGAGCTGTTGCGAAAAACCCGCGAGGGACAGAAGCAGGAACCCAAATCGTGAGGTTTGGGAATCACCGTCCTTCTTTCGGCGGTGAGGATGTCAATCGATTCCATTGGCAACAGACATGACCGTAGCCGCACCGACGAAAACCGAGTACGAAGCCATTATCGGGCTAGAAACTCACTGCCAGCTCAGCACCGAAACCAAAATCTTTTCAGACTCTTCAACCCAATTCGGTGCCGACCCCAACACTAACATCGACCCGATTTGCATGGGATTGCCGGGGGTGTTGCCCGTTCTCAACGAGAAAGTTCTCGAATACGCCGTGAAAACTGGTCTCGCCCTCAACTGCCAGATCGCGCCATACAGCAAATTCGATCGCAAACAGTACTTTTATCCCGACCTGCCTAAAAACTACCAGATTTCCCAGTACGACTTACCGATCGCCGAGCATGGCTGGCTGGAAATCGAACTCGTCGGCGATGACGGCGAACCCTACCGCAAGCGCATCGGTATCACGCGCCTGCACATGGAAGAAGATGCCGGAAAACTCGTCCACGCTGGAAGCGATCGCCTCTCGGGTTCGACGTACTCTCTCGTCGATTACAACCGCGCGGGAATCGCCCTCCTCGAAATCGTCTCAGAACCGGACATTCGATCGGGGAAAGAAGCCGCCGAATACGGCCAAGAACTGCGCCGCATCGTGCGCTACCTGGGGGTCAGCGACGGCAACATGCAAGAAGGGTCGCTGCGCTGCGACGTGAACATCTCCATCCGTCCGGTGGGTCAGAAGGAGTTCGGCACCAAAGTCGAAATCAAGAACATGAACTCCTTCAGCGCCATCCAAAAGGCGATCGACTACGAAATCGAACGCCAACTCGAGTGCATGGAAACGGGAGAACCCATCGTCCAAGAAACGCGGCTGTGGGAAGAAAACAGCCAGCAAACGATTAGTATGCGGAGTAAAGAAGGGTCGAGCGATTACCGCTACTTCCCCGAACCCGATTTATGCCCCATTGAAGTGAGCGTCGAACAGCGAGAGGCTTGGAAAGGCGAACTTCCCGAACTTCCCGCCGAAAAACGCCACCGTTACGAAGAAGAGTGGGGCTTGTCCGCTTACGACGCCCGAGTTCTCACTGAAGAACGGGACGTGGCCGAATACTTCGAGGCGGTCGTCGCCGCCGGCGCCCCCGCCAAACAAGCAGCGAACTGGGTCATGGGGGACATCGCCGGGTACACCAACGAGACCAAACTCAGCATTACGGAAATCGCCCTCAAACCGGCAATTCTCGCCGAACTCATCGAGTTGATTGAAAACAACACGATCAGCGGCAAAATTGCCAAAGAAATTCTACCCGAACTGCTTGAAAAAGGCGGATCGGCCAAAGAATTAGTCGAATCCAAGGGGATGACCCAAATTTCCGATACCAGCGAACTCGAGAAAATCATCGACGAACTTCTCGCCGCCAACCCGGACAAAGTGGAACAGTACCGCAACGGAAAAACCAAACTCCAAGGCTTTTTCGTCGGTCAAGTCATGAAGCGCACCAGCGGCCGCGCCGACCCCCGACTCACGAACCAACTGCTGGCGCCCAAGCTGAAAGGGTGATGATGAGGGGATGAGGGGGTGATGGGGTCGATGCGTGACGATTTCTCGGTCTCAGGATTTACACCGGATTTTTCAAGTCACGCACCCTTGTATGTTGGCGGTGTACATCGGCGGTGCGTGACGATTTCTCGGTCTCAGGATTTACACCGGATTTTTCAAGTCACGCACCCTT
>NZ_JAQNCQ010000069.1:0-1862 GCF_028368005.1 Geitlerinema sp. CS-897
AAGCCTGTGGAATCGTTCTGGCGGGGACTTGAAGTTATCTGAGTTCAAGTCTAGTCAAGAGGTTGAGAAGCAGGAAATCCTTGGTGTGAACCAGGGAATCTCCCTGCATACCCGATAGGGTTGCTGGGAGAGGATGTCAATAGACAGCCAAGTGGAACGGTTTTATCTCGAAGATCTCATCCCACTGACGGACTTGAGTCCCAATTTAGAACTGTTGCGGTTGCTGGTGGTGTCTCCCCAAGCAGCCACCGAAAGCGCCCGTCGTCTGTTAAGTCGAGAAGCCAGTGAAGAGGCATTTCAGCGACGCTTAGATTTGGTCGAAAGTATACTGGTGAGTAAGTTTCCAGAGTTGAGTTTGGAGCAGATACGGGAGATGTTGGATATCACGAACGTCAGACTTCAGGACACCCAGTTTTACAAGGATGTGTTCGCCGAAGGTCGCCAGGAAGGTCTCGACCAAGGCGAACTGGAGATACTACTGCGACAGTTAAGCCGTCGTTGTGGTGAACTGTCTCCCCAGCAGCAGCAACAGGTAAAATCGCTTTCTCGAACGCAGCGGGAAGCCTTAGCGGATGCGCTGTTGGATTTTACGGGAATGGCAGATTTTCAGGTTTGGTTGCGGGAAACGGTGAAGGATGGGGAGTGAAGCGTTTAGAGTTGGTGTAGGTACAAAACGCCAATCTCGGCTTAAGAATTGCAGATGCGGATGGTAAGGGTGAGGTTGAGAGCGCCAACCACCAAATCCGAATGTCAATCTGATAAGCCTCAGACAGATTTTGTATCGTTTATTGATGGAGTTCGATGGGCGAAATTATGAATTCAGTTATTGTTTTTGAGGTTTTCCAAGAAGATGATGGCGGGTTTGTCGCAGAATGCTTAACTGAAAATATTTTTACTCAGGGCGATAACTGGGAAGAGTTACGTGCAAACGTCAACGAGGCGGTCAAAGGATATTATTTTGATAAATCTAGATTTCCGAAGGTTAAGCTTCATTTGGTCAAGGAGGAGATTTTAGTCATTCAATAGGTGGCTCTAATTTATAAAAATCCCGAGAAATCTTAAGGGACAATATTGAGTGGAGGTTCTTTGTCGGCACTGGGGTTATCGAGTTGTTCATCAACAGGGCAGTCATATTATTCTAGACACGGAATCTCCCCATCATCAAAGAATTAGCATTCCCAACCACAATCCGTTGCGATTAGGTACTTTGAATAGCATTTTAAGGGCAGTCGCCTCTCATAAAGGTGTCAGTAAGACTGATATCGTTAACACATTGTAATTGTCGGAGATCGATTTTTTTGCTACAACCGGAATTTATCGCGGAATGAGTTTTAAAGATGAGGGGAGGTTTTGTCGTGAGTCGAGGAAAATCAATGACATCGAAACTCGTGCCAATTTTGGAAAGTGGCGATCGTCTGTCTCGGGTCGAATTCGAGCGACGTTACGCCCAGATGCCTCGTCTTAAGAAAGCCGAATTGGTGGAAGGAGTGGTCTATACGACGCCATCGGTTCGCTGTCGGCTGCACGGTCAACCTCATGCTGCTCTGGTGGCTTGGTTGGCACTATATGGCGTGGCATATCCGGAGGTAGAGGTCGCTGACAGTGCGACGGTTCGCTTGGATTGGGACAACGAACTCCAGCCGGATGGGTTACTTCGTCTGGATGAATCGGCGGGGGGACAGTCGCGGATTAGCGAGGACGATTATATTGAGGGTGCGCCAGAGTTAATTGTGGAAATTGGCTCGAGTATGGCATCTTACGACCTCCACGATAAGTTACGGGCGTACCGTCGGAACGGGGTTCGGGAATATCTGGTTTGGGTGGTTCTGGAAGAGGAGTTTCGCTGGTACGTTCTCGATGAG
>NZ_JAQNCQ010000070.1:0-11365 GCF_028368005.1 Geitlerinema sp. CS-897
ACTTCATAATTTTGTCGAGAAATATTATTGTAACTTATAAAGTGGACGAGTTAAGTCAATTCAGATTTATACCTTGAGCAAGACGGCTTCTTGTTCATTTTCCACCCCCAGCTTTTGATAACTTTTTCAGCAAACCCTAGGAAGGAACGCTGCGTATCGGCTATAACTTCAACCTATCGAGGGCGGCGGGGAAATTTTCTCTCTCAGTGGAGGGAATTTTCACAATTGCGTTCTGATGGCGTCTGACTTTAGGTAGAGTTGTTTAAATGATAGTTCGTTAAATTGTGAATCTCTTCTTGCATCTGTATCTTGGGGAATACAACACCTTTTTGCTACAAGAATGATTTTTTCTTCAGAAACCCCCAGGTCTTGGGGTGCATCTCAAAAAAATGTAAATCTATACGAGAAAATAAGGATTTTAACCTCCAATCCTCATGTTTTTTTCAAAAGTTGAGATTCACCCAGTTGTTTGTCCGAACTCAAGTTTGAAGCGAACGGCCGAACGGAGCAGTTAGGACACTATCCCGTTCGGTCGAAGTGTTCTTACGCTTTCGTAAAGCCCAACCCGTTTTCCTGGGCGTAACGCTCCATAAAGCGCATGAAGCGATCCCATTCCGCCGTAGATTTGATCGCCACGATCGCTTCGAGAGCTTCAGGTTGACCGTTGACGAACTTGCCCTTAACTTCTCGCGTCACCAGTTCGCCTTCTTCATCGACCAAATACATCCCCGTAATTTCTTCTTCAAAATCTTGTTGGAGGGCGTTGGGTTTTTCAAAATAAAAAATCGCGCGTCCGTTGGTTCCATCTTTCGATCGTGTCAAACGTACGTCAGGGACGATTTCTTCCTTAACACCTCTTGAAAACTCGATATGAGCCATAAAGCCACCATAAACAACGAAATACTCGGAGGAACGCATTGGGAAAGTCAATCGGGATTGCCGGTGGGTTGCAAACGCAAACTTCGAGAATTGCCAATTCGAGAGTTGCCAATTCGAGAGTTGCCAATTCGATAACAACAGACACTGCAATCTCGCTCGATCGCGTAACTCCTTTAAATTTCAACTTAACACAGTCAGCGGCCTTGACGATAGGTCGTGGGAAAGGGGCAAGGAGAGGGTTCGCCAATCTGCCATTTCTGCAATTTTCGCACCGTTAACGGCAAGAAAACCGTAAATTTTCTACGATTCGTCTAAAATATCGTCGCGTTCTTGACCTTCAGGGAGTTCGACGAAGACGCGATCGCCCGCACTGACCCCCTCGAGAATTTGCACGCGATCGCCGATCGTCGGGCCGAGCGTCACGGGTTGAAACTCAGCCCGATCGCGATCGTTGGGAACCAACACCCCAGTTTCGCCGCGACGGGTGACGATGGCACGAATGGGTAACACCAAAGCATCGGAGAGGCGATCGCCGAGAAACGTTAAATCGACGTTCATTCCCGATCGCAGCTTGTCTTCGCCCGTGAGAACGTCCAAGCGCACCTGAAACAGCGTCACATCTCGTTCCTCGACCGCTTCGGGGGCGATAATCTTCACACGTCCTTCAAATACCTCATCGGGATAGGCATCGGCGACGATTTCGACAGACTGGCCGGTATAAATCTGGCTGATGTCAGCTTCGGGAACCTTGGCTAAAACTTCCAAGCCTTTGGCTAAGGCGACGATCGAGGTGGAGGTGGCCGAACTCACGTCCGAGGCGGAGGTGGCCGGCGTCACGAAGGCTCCTACGTCCGCGTAACGTTGGGCGATAATGCCCGAAAACGGCGCTCGAACGCGCGTGTCTTCTAGCTGCACTTCGTAATACCGCACTTGAGCTTCGGCTTCCATCACGTCCGCTTCTGCCGAGGCAATGTCTTCGGGGCGGGTTCCGTTGAGGAGTTCGTCGAGGCGCGCTTGGGCTTCTTCTAGGGAAGCTCTGGCTGAAGCGACTTCTGCTTCGGCGCGATCGATTTCCTCAATTCTCGCGCCGTTTCGCAACCGTTCTAAGCGCCGTCGGGCTTCTTCGGCCGAGGCGCGAACCTGTTGCAAGCTGGCACGAGCGCGGCGTTCTTCGTCCACGGCGCGATCGAGATCCTGTCGAGAAATGGCACCGTCGCGATAGAGCTGTTCGTTGCGGCGCACGTCTTGCTGGGCTAACGTCACCCGCGATTCGACTTCTGCGATGGCAGCTTCTGTCCGCCCTACCGCCGCTTCTGCTTCGGCGATATCTTCGAGGCGGCTTCCAGCACGGAGTTCTGCTAGTTGTGCTTGCGATCGCTCCCACTGCGATCGCGCTTGACGCACTCCTGCCCGAGCGCGATCGATCTCCTCGGGACGCGCGCCGTTTTCGAGTTCTGCTAAATTGGCTCGGGCGCGATCGAGTCGGGCTTGGGCTTGCGCGAGTTGTGCGGCGATTTCCTGGCTTTCCATTTGGGCGACGACTTCGCCTTGAGAGACGCGATCGCCCTGTTCGACGAACAGTCGTTCGAGGCGTCCTTGCACTTTCGGGCTGAGGTTGACGCGCTGTTCTGGTTGCACTTCTCCCGTGGCTTCGATGCGTACTGTCACGTCGGCGGCCTCGACGGGAACGGTTAACTCTGCAAGATTGTCAGTTTGGGATGTGGTATTCTGTCGGGTGACGATCGCCACCGAACCAACGCCGAGAACTCCTGCAACTACGAGTCCGGCGATCCAAGGGTTAGGATGCTTGAGTTTTCCAACGATCGGAAGCTGCATAAAGACACCGGACATTTGTGGATTAGCCAATTCAACACAACAGACCCTCTTATTTGGGTATACCAAATTTTAGAAGGGTAAGAGGTTCGTACCGAAAAATCGAATTGCGATCGCGAGGAATGTGTCAGTTTTTCAACTGGCTAAGTTTTGACGCGCTCTCGTTTTCGTGTATTCCGCTCTATTCCATTGTAGATAAGGCATATCACCACTTCCAAGGGCAAAAAACCGGGAAGGAGATGGGTTTTCCGAACATGGGAACGTCGTGACAAAGGAGGCGATCTCCTTGAGCTTTAACGGCTCTCCGAGTGTGACTCTGCTAAATCTTCACCAAAACGCACTCAAGACTCGAACGAACGGATGCATCTCAATGGATGTAAAAATATAGCAGTCCCAAATGAGTCGTCATTAAAACACCCGAAAAAATCTGATTCCCCGTTCCCGATTCCCTTTTTGTCGGCTCTTCGGAGTTTAGGGTGACAGAAAAACTAACTTCACGAGATTTCAAGGGTTTTGGCTCTCGAATTTTCGATTTTTTGTATCATGCTATACATTTATAACCACAAACTCCGAAGACCCTTTTTGTCTCAATTTTGTTACACAACTAATTTTGGGTGGCTATATGAGTTTGAGGTAGGTTGAACTTCGGCTTCGCTCAGTCCATGGGTGGAGCAATAGCGAAACCCAACAACAGTTTAATTCAGTGCAGAGACTCCGACCTGATAAATTTACATTTTTGAAATGAATCCGAACGATCTGGATCGATTTTTTTTGTTCAGCCTAAATTTTAAACTAAAATTAGCTTACGAAATTTGAATTTTAAAAAGCTTGTTTTTTATGGCAAAAATATATTAATTTCAATACTAAAATTTCAAAAATCTGCTATACTCAAAAATAAGTTCGCTAGTAAAACCGATGGTTGTCAACTCCCTGCACTGGACTACACGAGACCTCGACGCCATGCCAGACGATGGCGGTTGGAAGAGATACGAAATCGTTAACGGAGAACTGTTCGTGACTCGTGCGCCTCACCTTCGCCACCAAAGCGTCGCCGGAAAACTGCACGTTCGCTTAGCAATTTGGTCGGAACAAACAGGTTTAGGGAATGCATTTCAAGCACCAGGCGTTATTTTTTCGACCCAAGATGCCGTAATTCCAGATGTGGCTTGGATTCGTAAAGAAAGCCTAGAGAATGGAATTGATAACGCCGGACACTTAATCGTTGCGCCTGAGTTAATTGTCGAAGTTCTCTCTCCCGGCGAACTGAACGAACGGCGAGATAAGGAAGTTAAGCGAAAACTCTATTCGTTGCATGGCGTTCGGGAATATTGGATTGTCAGTTGGCAGCGCCAAATGTTAGAGGTTTATCGGCGTTCGGAAGCTCAACTTTCGCGGGTTGAAACGCTGTTTGTGGGTGACATTCTGTCTTCGCCATTGTTACCGGGATTCAGTACGGCAATCTCGGAGATTTTTCAGCAGTAGCTTGGGTTTCCTGGCGTCAACCCAACAGCCAATCTGTAGAAACACAGACATTCCTGTAATTCCACGGAATTTGCTTTATAAATATTTACGATCCGATAGAGTCGATCGCAATTTTTTACAGAATTTTTACATAAGTTTATTGCTATTTGGGAGATCGCGCCCAAAAATTTGCTATCTTCAAAGTTAGGATTGTTATCGCTAGTTCGTTACCGAGCGAAATTAAGTCAAAATGAATCAAGATTTACAAGAACGCGCCAAACAAGGCGATCCCGAAGCGATCGCAATTATTTGTGAATTGTGTCAAGCATTAAATGTATTACAAACAAGGGTGGTAAATAGTATAAATATTGTTTCATATAAAAAAGCTCACAATAATTTAAAAATAGATGTTTTCTCAAAACAAGAGGTAGATAAACAAGTGAAAAAAGATTATAAAGCCTCTGAAGTACAGAAAAGACTCCGCTTGTCAATTAGAAACTCGATCGAATCAAACACAGTAGAACTATATAACGTGTTTGTTCCTTATTCCATTGCCCAAAATGGCGGTTCGATTCAAGTAATTTTGAAATCGGGTCACTCTATTGATGCTCAAGTTCCAAAAAATGCCCAAAATGGAACGCAATTAAAACTAAAAAAACATGAATTTAACGGGCGCACTATTTTATTAGTATTGCATATACTTCAAGCAGAAAAATTTAATATAGATGACAAAATTCATAAAATAATTAATAACGCTCTGATTCAATTAAATACTAAAAGGCGATGTCGAGAAGTTTACTTTAATCTAAAAGAAGGACAGTCAGTATCCGATTGGGACGCTCTTAACATTTTAGATGTTATGGTGGAATCTTCTAGATCGAAAGAATTAACAAAAAACCGTTATCAAATTGCCAGTGAAAATAGTCGAATTTGTGCGATTCAAGATTGCATTGATATGGCACTAGAAGCGTCAAACTTAAACGAGATCGATCGTAAGGTTTTGCAAGCTGTTTTTCAGTTTTTAAAATCTGGAGAACCGATTTACGAATTCGAGCGACTCAATCAACTCGATGTTATCGTTCGCTCTTCTACACTACATCAGTCTCTTAAAGAACTGTATGCAGTAACGAGTACCAAATCCAAAGCCCTAGCAGTCGATTCGGCAATTCTTGGCTTGCTGTATAGTGCCTGTAACAGTCAAGACATTCTCGAGCGAGTGAAAATCCTTTACAGTCAAATTCGAGAAGGAAATCGAGAATCGAACCCCATAAAAATCAAAGATTTGAAAGCCTTAGAAATTCTCGATGCAATCGTCTTCCAGTCTGATTTACCCACAGAGTACAAAGTGATTTATCTGGTGACTCGTATACGTGCGACTCAGTCTGGCGATAAGGAAGAAATCGAAAATATAGAATCTTCAGTAGATGCTTCGGAGGCGGTTGACAAATTACGTGAAGCTGTCGAACGCGCCTCTAAAATTGGCTCGACTACCACAACAGTAATGAGTAGTGTAGGTGTCAAAGCTGGAACCGGCGTTACCATTGCCTCGCTTCAAGGTGCTGCTGCAACCAACGCCACTCTCGCCGCGTTAGGTGGCGGTTCAGTCGCCGCCGGCGGGTTAGGAATGCTGGGAGGTTTAACGGTTGCTACTGGGGGGGCTGCATTGATGGGTGCCGCTGCCTTTGTATCGATCGCGGCGATGTCGAATATGGACAGCCGAGATAAAGTGAACTTAGGCATTGCGGCGGTGGGTGGAACTCTGACCAGTGCTGCAACTGTCGGTACAGCTTGGACGTTAGTCAGTACCTTTGGTGTCGCCGGTACCGGAACAGCGATCGGTACGTTATCAAAAATTTTGGGTTTAAAACCCCGCCCTTCTAGGGCGGCTTGACCGTAAAATGGGCAGAGAGGGTTTAAACTCCCAAATGACACTTCGAGCATTCCGATATCGCTTCTATCCGACTCCTGAGCAAGAGTCCCTCTTGCGGCGGACTCTCGGGTGCGTGCGGCTCGTGTACAACAAGGCGTTGGCAGCGAGATCCCAAGCTTGGAAGGAGCGACAGGAGAAGGTGGGGTATCGCGAAACCTCAAAGATGTTGACGCAGTGGAAGCAAGAAGAGGCGTTGCAGTTTCTCACAGAAGTCTCTGCGGTTCCCCTCCAGCAAGGATTGCGTCACCTCGATAAGGGATATTCCCACTTTTTCACCGGAAGAGCCAAGTATCCCCGTTTTAAAAAGAAACGGAATGGAGGTAGCGCCGAATTTACCAAAGCGGCGTTTCGTTGGCGAGATGGTTCTCTGTATTTAGCGAAAAGCCAAGAACCCCTCAACATCCGATGGAGTCGTCAACTCCCCAAAGGCGCGGAACCCTCGACCGTCACGGTGCGACTCGAACCCTCGGGACGATGGCACGTCTCTATCTTGTTAGACGACGATACCATCAAGCCGCTTCCCCAGTCCGAGAAAAGCATCGGCGTCGATGTAGGAATCGCCCATCTCGCCATCACCAGCGACGGCGAAAAAGTGGAGAATCCTCGTCATTTGACGAAACATTACAGACGCCTGAGACGCGCCCAGAAAGCTCTCTCTCGCAAGATGAAGGGTTCTCGGAATCGAGAGAAGGCGCGTCGCAAGGTTGCCAAGATTCACGAACAAATTCGAGACGCTCGGAGCGACTACCTGCACAAACTGACAACCCGCCTCGTTCGCGAAAACCAAACGATTGCGGTGGAAGATTTGTCGGTTAAAGGGATGGTGAGAAATCCCAAACTCGCCAAACACATCTCTGATTGTGCGTGGGGAGAGTTCGTCAACCAACTGGACTATAAATGTCAGTGGTACGGGCGTACTCTCGTCAAGGTAGATAAATGGTTTCCGAGTAGCAAATTGTGTTCGAGTTGCGGACACAAAATGGATTCGATGGCTTTGGATGTCAGAGAGTGGACTTGTCCGAAATGTGGGACGGTTCACGACCGGGACATCAACGCCGCACGAAACCTCTTGGCGGTGGGACACACCGTTACAGCCTGTGAAGCGAGTGTAAGACTTGAAGGATCTCGATCCGGAGAGCAACTGCGAAAAACCCGTAAGGGAAGGAAGCAGGAACCCAAATCGCGAGGTTTGGGAATCACCGTCCTTCCAGGGCGGTGAGGATGTCAACGGGTGCTGCCGCTTACAGTGCGACAATGGCAGCTCTCGGGGGACTTGGAGTCATGACGGGTGGGGCGGCGTTAATTGCCGGAGGAGCCGGATTCGCCATTTGGCAACTTTTGAAAAAAACAAAAGATAACCCCGATCGCATTATCAAACTGCTGGAAGCGTCAATGTATACCGTTTCCGAGGAAATGTCGCATCCAGTACTCACACAAATCAAACATCATTTGAGCGATTTGAAAAATATTTCGATCGCTCCTAATATTCCCCTCGATCGCCTCATCGATGAAATCGCCGACATGGGTGGATTGGGAAAAACTGAAAAAGTCTTCGCCTGCCTCGATCTCAAACTTTTAGGCATCAAACAAGGCAGTATGTTACTCACGGACTCTCGCATTCTTTGGAAAAAAATGTGGGATAGTCCGAAGGCTAGACTTTATCGAGATTGGAAGCACTATAAAGAATCAATTCCGCAATTGGGCGAAGAACGGGCAGATCGCGCCTTAAAACGTTTTCTAGCTCAAGTTAGCAACCTCTAAATTCGATCGCTCTCTTTTCTAACCTACCTTCGCCAACTTCCAACATTCCCCCGCGATCGCCCAATCCTCCTGAGCGCGAATTATTAACACTCGTACCGTCGAATTCATCGCCGCAATATCTGAATCCTTCACAGACGCGGCGTTTTGGCGCGAATCGAGTTTTAATCCCAAAAAATCTAACCCCGCACAAGTTGCAGCCCGCACGTCGGCGGAATTTTCCCCCACACCTGCCGTAAATGCCAAAACATCTAACCCCCCTAACTGGGGAATCATCGAGGCGATCGCACTCTGCAATCGAGAGACGTACATCTCAAACGCCAACTCCGCGCGATCGCTCCCGTTTTCCATCGCCTTGAGGATCGATCGCATATCCCCCGACTCCCCAGAAACGCCTTTGAGTCCCGATTCCTTATTCAGCATCTTATCCACGCCCTCAAAATCGAACCCTTCCTCTCGCATCAAATACATGGGAATCGCCGGATCGATCGAACCGCTACGACTCCCCATCATCAACCCTTCCAACGGCGTGAAACCCATCGTCGTATTCACACTCATTCCGTCGCGAACCGCCGCCAGAGAACAGCCATGTCCCAAATGACAAGTTATAACCCGCAACGACGCTAACGGTTCCTCGAGGAGTTCCGCCGCACGTTCGGCACAATAGCGATGGCTGATACCGTGGAACCCATACCGACGGACTCCCTTTTCAAACCAGCGATAGGGAATCGGATACGCCGACACCGACTTCGGCATTTGACTGTGAAACGCCGTATCGAACACCGCCACTTGTGGCACGTCTCCCAACACTTCCTCCACAGCGAGGATTTCTTCTAAATGGGCGGGGTTGTGGTTGGGGGCTAAGGGAATCAAATCTTCAATGGCTTGTTTCACCGCTGGCGTAATAAGCGTGGCGTCCGAATACTCCGTTCCCCCGTGAACCACACGATGACCGACAATGGCGATTTCCGACAACTTCTCGAGAACCTTCGTTTCGCCCTGCACCAGCGTATCCAGCATTTCCCCCAAACCGTGGGCCCGAGCATAAATCGAGAGTTCGCTTTTTTGCTTCGTGTCGTTGGCTTCGACAGTTAACAGTCCGTATTCCGTTCCCACGCCCCAATCGATGGTCGCTTCCCAAATCGGTTCTTGGGGCGTATCGGGAAACCCCGCCTCGGGAACGTCGTACAAACAGCTTTTCTGAGAACTCGAGCCAGCATTCAGTACGAGAATCTTCATAATTGAAAATTGATAGTTGAGAGAGAACAGGGAACGGGGAACGGGGAACGGGGAACAGTTTTTTCCTCAACTCCTAATCACGTCCCCGGTCGCGTGCGGAGGTTTTCGTCGAGATAGGATCGATCGGCTAAGGCGTGCATTAACGGCCCGTGTTCGCGAAATTCGACAATACTCACACCGCCGACGGGCATGGCGATGCGATCGCGGAACCGCCCTGGGTCGATTCCTAACAGACTGCAAATCATGATGCGAATCGTCGCTTTGTGAGATACGACTAACACGTTGCCCGTCTCGTGGCGTTCTTGAATCTCGCGAATCACTTCCGACGATCGCCTGGCCGCTTCGATGCCCTTTTCGCCACCCGTGGGGGCGTTCCAACCGGGATCGGTCAACCAACGGATGTAATCGTCATGAAATTCCTGGTTGACCTCATCGGGGGTTTTGCCTTCCCATTTTCCATAAGCGAGTTCTTTAATTCCCTCGCGAATCTGGGGCGTTAAGCCAGTGCGATCGCACAAAAACTTCGCCGTCGCCATCGTCCGTTTCATAGGACTGACATAAGCAGCTTCCCACGGAAGATCGGCATAAGCCTCGGCGAACTGGTGTGCCATTTTCGACCCATCTTCCGTTAAATCTGGGTCGAGATCGCCGCAGTATCCGCCGATTTTGCTGTGAGTGGTTTCGCCGTGTCGGATGAAGAAGAGTTTCATAGTTTCTCAGGAGAACAAGGGAGACAAGGAAGAGACGGTTACCTGTGAACTGTCTTCACTGGTGACTGGTGACTGGTGACTGTAAAAAGCCTCATCACCTCGTCTCCGAAATCGTGTGGAGTTTGATGAAATTCGTGCCTCGGGAGATTTTCGTGGGGATGCCGCCAACGATTAAAATGCGATCTCCCGGTTGCGCCAGTTCCCGTTCTTGTAAATCCGTTTCTGCATGGGCAACCAACTCCTCAAAGCTGTCACCGTCGTCGTCGATGAGAATGGGTTTGACGCCCCAAATCAAATTCAAACGGTGGTACACGCGGCGAGAGGTGGTAAACGCCACCACCAAGGCTGTCGGACGCTCTTTCGAGGCAATTCGCGCCGTGTAGCCGGAACTGGTGAACGCCGCGATACAACGTAAATCCAGAATGCGATCGATCGTGTTGAGGGCTTCAGTCAGAGCATGGGTTTCGTCAGTTTCCGGGGGCGGGTGGTTCTCGAATTCCGCCTCTGGTTCGATCTGACGGGCAATTTTGGCCATCATCTTAACGGCCTTCAGTGGATATTTTCCAACCGCCGACTCTCCCGACAGCATCACCGCATCGGTTCCGTCGAGAATAGCGTTGGCCACATCGCTGGCTTCCGCCCGTGTCGGACGGGGTTCGCGAATCATGCTGTCGAGCATTTGCGTGGCGGTAATCGCTGGAATTCCCCGCATATTACACGCTCGAATGATGCGCTTTTGCAACATCGGCACTTTTTCCGGGCTGACTTCCACGCCGAGATCTCCTCGGGCGACCATTAAGCCATCGCATTCGACGACAATTTCATCGAGATGTGCGATCGCCTGGGGTTTTTCGATTTTGGCGATGACGGGAACGTGGTTTTCGCCGTGTTTGGCGATAAATTCTTTCAACTCGCGGATGTCGTCAGCAGTACGAACGAAACTCAACGACACCCAATCGACCCCTTGAGACAAGCCGAATTGGAGATCCTGCTTGTCTTTGTCCGTCATCGAGGGCAATCGTAAATCTAAACTGGGGATGTTGACGCCTTTGCGACTTTTGAGACAGCCACCTTCGACGACGCGACAGCACACGGCGTTTCCTGCGATCGCCTCGATTTCAAGTTCCAGCAAGCCATCGTCGAGAAGGATCTGCGCCCCCGGCTTGGCTTCTTCAGCCAGATATGGATAATCGATTCCGGCGGTTTGGGGTTCTTCCCGATATTCCGACACCGGAACCAGCGTCAGCGATTCCCCTTCGTTGATGGGAATTTCACCATCGGGGAGTTGTCCGATACGGATTTTCGGACCCTGCAAGTCTTGCAAGATGGTAATGGGCGTGTCGAGTTCGGCAGAGATGGCCCTCAAATTCGTAATGGTTTTGGCGTGGTCGTCGTAATTCCCGTGGGAGAAGTTCAAGCGGGCGACACTCATTCCCGCTTCCACCATTTGTTTGATGACTTCAGGAGAACTACTGGCCGGACCGAGTGTCGCTACGATTTTTGTCCGATGCATCATGGGTGATTACCTTTTGGGAGAGGGGGAGAGGGGGAGAAG
>NZ_JAQNCQ010000071.1:0-8615 GCF_028368005.1 Geitlerinema sp. CS-897
CAATCCCTGCTGCTCTGGAGAGATTGGATGTTGGCGCTCATGGCGTTGAAGCCTCACAAATCTCTCCATTTTCAACGAGGGCTAGAGGCTCTATCCCTTGTGAGGCAGGGGGTCTAGCTATGTTGTCACCCTCTCAGGTCAAAATTATGCAGATCGGATGCTTCTCAGACGAAACCCCCAGTATCTCGCAGATACCGGGGGTCTCCCGCCGTCTCAACACCCGAGATAGCGTATCGCATCCGTCATATCACGCCAACATCGGATCGAGTTTCCCCTGACTGTCTAACTCATAAAGATCGTCACAACCGCCGATATGCTGGTTGTTGATAAAAATCTGCGGCACCGAACGGCGTCCGTTCGCGCGTTCTGCCATTTTCGCACGCGCTTCCTCATTGCCGTCGATTTTATACTCTGTAAACTTCACCCCTTTCCACCACAGCAGCAACTTCGCGCGAATACAAAACGGACAAGTCTGCCAAGTATAAATTTCCACATCAGCGTTGACGCGCTCGGGATGGCGTCCTAATAGAGAATTGAGCCAGTCAAACATTGGAAGTTCTCCTAAAATTTTTATTTTTTTAATGTTGTGGTTACTTTTAGTTTTACTGTATCGAACTCAAGTCCCGACGACAACTCGTCAATGGCTATAGGAAACAGGAAACCACAGAGATACAGCGTCAAACAAAAAGGATAGGCGATCGCCTACCCTCTTAATGTACCGATAATGTACCGAACGTCTGAATCGCGGACTCTCCTAGCCCATGATGTTCTTGAAAAACGCGATCGTCTCTTTCAACGCCGCCACAAACGCATCGATTTCTTCGCGGGTATTGTAAAAATACAAACTCGCCCGCGCCGTCGAAGACTGCCCCAAAATTTTATGTAACGGCTGCGTGCAGTGATGTCCCGTGCGGATGGCGATACCCGCCTCGTCCAACAGCGTCGAAAGATCGTTAGCGTGAACGTCCGCCGACGTAAACGACGCTAATGCCGCCCGTCCGCTGCCGTCGGCTTTCGGTTGCGGGCCGTACACCGTAATCCCCGGAACCGTCGAGAGTTTGTCGAACAAATACCGACAGAGTTCGTGTTCGTACTCGGCGACTTTATCCATGCCGAGATTCATCAAATAATCTACCGCCGCACCGAGAGCGATCGCTTCCCCAATCGCAGGGGTTCCCGCCTCAAACTTATGGGGAAGTTCGGCATACGTAGATGCCTCCAACTCCACATCGGCAATCATCTCGCCGCCGCCCAAAAACGGAGGCATCGCTTCGAGAATCTCCAACTTGCCGTATAAAAACCCGATTCCCGTCGGCGCACACATCTTATGTCCCGACGCCACCAGCCAGTCACAGCCGATTTCCTGCACGTCGATGGGCATATGCGGCACACTTTGGCAGGCGTCGATTAACACCTTCGCCCCCCGTTGGTGCGCCAGTTCGATAATATCGCGAACCGGATTGATACAGCCGAGGGTGTTGGAGACGTGAACCACAGCGACGAGTTTCGTTTTCTCTGACAGCAGGCTTTGATACTGCTCGAAATCGAACTCTTGCGTTTCCGTCATTTCGACGAATTTCAACACCGCCCCGGTACGCTGCGCCACCAACTGCCAAGGCACCAAGTTACTGTGGTGTTCCATCACCGAGAGGATAATTTCGTCTCCCGGTTGCAGAGTATTCGCCCCCCAGGAATAAGCTACCAAGTTGATGGCTTCGCTGGCGTTGCGGGTAAAAACGATTTCGTTGCGAGAAGTGGCGTTGACGAAAGCTGCCACCTTATCGCGGGCTGCCTCATAGTTCTCCGTGGCGCGGGCGCTGAGGGCGTGGACGCCTCGATGAACGTTGGAGTTATCGAATTTGTAATAGTGTTCTAGGGCGTCGAGAACCGCGTTCGGCTTCTGGGATGTCGCCGCGTTGTCCAGGTACACCAGGGGTTTACCGTGAACCTGCTGGTGCAGGATTGGGAATTCTTCCCGCACGCGATCGGCTAAGGTTTTTTCAGTAGCAAGAGTCATGTTGGGGCTTCGGCGCTAAGACGTTCGCTCGGTATAGTGCTAGATAGTTCTAGATTAACGATTAACGAGTCGTTAAAGGCGTCCATACTTCGAGATTACAACTCGACATTACAACTCGACGCGACAGGCGACGCATTGGGCGATCGCTTTCCGCAGGGATTCCAAAGGAACCTCTTGCAGAATTTCCGCCGCGAACGCATCCACCAGGAGATTTTCGCTAGTGGTTTTGTCCAACCCGCGACTTTGTAGATAAAACACCTCGTCCGCTTCGAGTTGACTCACCGTCGCGCCGTGACTGCACTTGACGTTATCGGCCACAATTTCCAACTGCGGTTTCGTATTAACTCGCGCCTTCGGCGACAACAACAGGTTGCGGTTGAGTTGGCTGGCGTTGGTCATCTGCGCCGCCTGGGGGACAACGATACGCCCGTTGAAGACGGCATGGGCTTTATCGCCGACAATGCACTTGTGCAGTTGGTTCGCCGTACCGTTGGGATAGTTGTAAGCAACACTGCTGTGGGTATCGGCGGTTTGCGTTTTGCCGATGAGAGTCAACCCGTTTAAGGTGGTGGTCGTCCCTTCCCCAATTTGATTGACTTCGATGTTGTGTCGCGAAAGCTGCGCCCCCAGCGTCAAAGCGTGGAAGCGATAGCGACTGTCGCGGGCTTGGGTGACAGCGGTAGTGCCGATGTGGAACGCCGAACCGTGGTCTCGTTCGAGGCGCACGTGATTCACGTCCGCGTTTTCGTGCAGCCACACTTCTGTCACAGCGTTGTTGAAATAGGCGACGCCTTGGGAATCAGGACAGCCTTCAGTGGTGGCAATATACTCTTCAACCAGCGTCAGGCTACTGTTGCTTTCCGCGACGACGAGACAGCGGGGGTGCGTCAGCATTGCCTTATCCGTTGGAGACGCCACAAACATTAGTTGCAGCGGTGTTTCGACGATTTTTCCGCGCGGAACCCAGACGATCGCCAAATCGGTAAAACTGGCGGAGTTCAACGCGGTAAAGACTTCACCGTGGTTCGGATGTCGGGCGAGATAGTCGCCCAGTTGCTCTTGTTTTTCCGGGGGAAGTGCGCTGACGTTCCCCGCCCAAACACCCTCTGGCAACGCCCGAACGTCCGATAGACTTTCAGTGTACGCACCGTTGACGAAAACGAGCCGACTTTGCGGCGCTTCCGGAAGCAGACAAGTTTCGATGCGCGACTGCTTGACGTCTACCGACGGCGCGGTGTGAAACGTGACGTTCAGCAGCGGCGACAAATCAGTAAAGCGCCATTCTTCATCGCGCGTCGTGGGAATCGCCAGTTCTCGCACCCAGGCTTCGGCGCGATCGCGCAGGGTTTTCAGCGCCGTCACCTCTGTAGCGAGGGGTTCTCGCAGGTTCAGCAGTTGGGTGAGCGACGAAACTTGTTGTTTAGTAATCGTTTCAGGACTCATTTACACCCCCACCGTTGCAAATTCTTCGATCGCCCAATCGTAACCCTGCTCTTCCAGTTTCAGGGCTAAATCTTTATCGCCGCTGGTGATAATCCGTCCGTCGTACATCACGTGAACGAAATCCGGAACGATGTAGTCCAGCAACCGCTGATAGTGAGTAATCATCAGCGTGCAATTGTCTTCTGTGGCGAGTTGGTTCACCCCGTTGGCGACGATTTTCAGCGCGTCGATATCCAAACCGGAATCCGTTTCGTCGAGAATGGAAAGGGTGGGTTCGAGGAGCGCCATTTGCAAGATTTCGTTGCGTTTTTTCTCCCCACCGGAAAAGCCTTCGTTGACACTGCGGTTGAGGAACTCGGCTCTCATTTTCACGACGTCGAGTTTTTCTTCAACGAGATCTTCAAAATCGAAAGTATCGAGTTCTTCTAGGCCTTTCGCTTTGCGGTGGGAGTTGTAAGCGACGCGGAGAAAGTCCAAGTTGCTGACACCGGGGATTTCGATGGGATATTGGAAGGCAAGGAAAACGCCTGCGGTGGCGCGATCGTCGGCTTCGAGTTCGAGGAGGTTTTGTCCTTTGTAAATGACTTCGCCCCCCGTTACTTCGTAGTCAGGATGTCCGGCGAGAATTTTGGAGAAGGTGCTTTTTCCGGAACCGTTCGGCCCCATGATAGCGTGAATTTCTCCGGCTTTGATTTCTAGGTTAAAGCCTTTGAGGATTTGAGTTCCCTCGACGTTCGCGGTGAGGTTTTTGACGGATAGAATTGTGGGTGCGTTTTCGACAATCATGGGTGTAAAGATCGACAGAAATAAAAAATTTTTGAATGTTATTTTCGGTAGGGTGCGTAACGGCGGTACAACCCGTTTCGCTGAATTTTCAAAAATTTAATTCCGCCGTTACGCACCGATGTTTGGATTTTTCCGACACATCAATACAAAAATCAAACGGAATTGAATTTACCTCAACAAGGGGGTGGTGCGTGAGGGTGAAAATTCCCTTTGGGCGGTTTCCCGAAGCTTCTTCACCGCCGTCACACACCCTACCTTTCATTGCTTGGGTGGCGCGCGGTGCGTGACGGCGGAAATTCCATTTTTTGGATATTGCCGAAACTTCTTCACCGCCGTCACACACCCTACCTTTCATTGCTTGGGTGGCGCGCGGTGCGTGACGGCGGAAATTCCATTTTTTGGATATTGCCGAAACTTCTTCACCGCCGTCACACACCCTACGGGAAATCGGTACATGATTTGTTGGTTATACCCGAAAGTTTTGCGCCGTCGCGTACCTCACCGATCGCATCGGAGAGAAGAATCAGGTAGACCGTAGCGCCCACCTGATGCGATTGAATTAACCGACGGTTCCTTCGAGTTTCAAGCTCAGCAATTTATCGGCTTCTGCCGCAAATTCCATCGGTAACTCGTTGAAGACATCTTTACAGAATCCGCTGATAATCATAGACACCGCGTCTTCTTCCGAAATCCCCCGCTGCGCGAAGTAGAACAACTGATCCTCACCAATTTTGGAGGTGGAGGCTTCGTGTTCGACTCGCGCCTTGTTGTTACTCACGTCGATGTAGGGGAACGTATTCGCTTCCGCGTTGTCCCCAATTAACATCGAGTCGCATTGGGAATAGTTCCGGGCGCCGGAGGCTTTCGGCCCCATTTTCACCAAGCCGCGATAGCTGTTTTTCGACTTCCCAGCCGAAATCCCTTTCGAGATAATGGTGCTTTTGGTGTTTTTGCCGATATGCACCATTTTCGTGCCGGTGTCGGCTTGCTGGCGGTTGTTGGTGAGGGCGACGGAATAAAACTCACCCACGGAGTTGTCGCCAACTAAGACGCAACTGGGATATTTCCAAGTAATGGCGGAACCGGTTTCGACTTGCGTCCAGGAGATTTTGGAGTTCTTGCCTTTGCACAACCCCCGTTTGGTGACGAAGTTGTAAATTCCACCTTTGCCTTCTTCGTCTCCGGCGAACCAGTTTTGTACCGTGGAGTACTTGATTTCGGCGTCGTCGAGTGCCACCAGTTCCACCACCGCAGCGTGAAGCTGGTTGGTGTCGAACATGGGAGCGGTGCAACCTTCGAGATAGGTGACGGATGCCCCTTCTTCGGCGACGATGAGGGTACGCTCGAACTGTCCCGCTTCGCCGTTGTTGATGCGGAAGTACGTGGACAAGTCCATCGGACATTTCACGCCTTTGGGAATGAAGACGAAGGAACCATCGGTGAAGACAGCGGAGTTCAAGGCGGCGAAGTAGTTATCGCCGACTGGAACCACGCTTCCGATGTATTTCTTCACCAGTTCGGGGTGTTCTTGCAGGGCTTCTGAAATCGAGCAGAAGATGACCCCGGCTTCGGCGAGTTTTTCTTTGAACGTCGTCGCCACCGATACGCTGTCGAAAATGGCATCGACGGCGACGTTGGCGAGGCGTTTTTGCTCCGAAAGGGGAATTCCCAGTTTCTCGAAGGTGTCGAGAAGGGCGGGATCGACTTCGTCGAGGCTTTGTTTTTTCTTGTCGCCTTTTACTTTCGGAGCTGAGTAATAGACGATATCTTGATAGTCGATGGGGGGATAGCTGGCGTGTTGCCAGTTGGGTTCTTCCATCTTCAGCCATTGGCGATAGGCTTTCAGACGGAATTCCAACATGAATTCCGGTTCGTTTTTCTTGACGGAAATGGCACGGATTACGTCTTCGTTTAATCCGGGCGGTACACTTTCGGTTTCGATATCGGTTACGAAACCGTATTTGTAGGGCTGGTTGACTAGGGTTTTGACGGTCGCACTCATCGATCGAGTTCTCTCTCTTACGAACGGGGTTGAGTGGGAAAAGTTGGGAAAAGGTGGAATTTAAAGTGGGATTGAATCGGGATCGAACAATCGAGCGGTGGCTAGGGGCGAAATCTTAAAATTCTCGAAGTGTTATGTACTCATGCGATCGGTCGTTTCGCGAATTTCTTCGATGCTAATGTCTTGTTGGTCGCCTGCGAAGTCGTTATCTTCAGTTAGGAACAACATACAGTGGCATTCTTTTCGCTCTCGCATGGGAACGCAGGGGCAGTTCCAATAGGTGGCTTTGACTTCGGCTTCTTTATCTTCGTAGTGGCGACAAGGACACAGTGGCGCACCTAACTCGTCTTTGTGCTTGGCTAAGCCTTCAATGACGACAGCCGTAATGCTTAAGTCCGAACAGAAGTAAGTTCCGGTGCGCTTGGCGTACTGTTCGGAAAACTTCCGCATGGCTTCTAAATTCTTGGCGGTTGCCTGCTGGGGACTCGTCGGTGCATTCATATGACACTTGATTCAAACAACTTCTGTCTATAATAGAGTGTAAAGCAACAAGGGTGTTGTTTTATTCCTTACATTAAGGTTACTTTAGCAATACCCTTGTTGTCAAAGTCGAAATCGATAATTCTTATAATACGTTGCTGCAATGGGTTTGGGGATAACCATGACAAGGGCGACCACTCAGCATAGTTCCACGAAAGGCGACATTCTGCAATACTTGCTCAAATACGGGCAAGCGAAAGCGCAGACCTTGGCCGAGGCGTTGAAAATTAGTCCGCAGGCCATTCGCCGCCATCTGAAGGATTTAGAAGGAGAAAACCTGATTCAACATCGTTCGGTGCAGTCGGGAATGGGACGCCCGCAGCACGTTTACGAACTCACGAGCGCCGGACGCGAACGGTTTCCCAATCATTACGACGAGTTCGCGGTGTCCTTGCTCGATACGCTGGCCGAAACGGTCGGTCAAGACGAGATGGGCAAGGTTCTCGGGAAGCAATGGAAACGCAAGGCTGAGTTTTATCGCCAGAAACTCGGTCGAGCGCCGCTTCGGGAACGGGTGGAACACTTGGTCGAACTCCGCCGCGTTGAAGGTTATATGGCGGAATTGGTGGAATTGGAGGCGGAGGACGACAACGCCGCGCCGCGATTTGTGGTTGCAGAATATAATTGTGCGATCTCTAATGTGGCTGAATCGTTTCCGAGCGTGTGCGGTCACGAATTGGATATGTTTACACGGGCGTTACCGGACTGTCACGTGCGACGCACTCACTGGATGATTAATGGTGAGAACCGCTGCGGCTATTTGATTCAGTTGAAGGAGGACGACGAGCCTTCGTAACCGTCGCACCGATCGCAGTGAAGCGACTTCGAGAGACAGTCAATGCCGAAAACGAAATGTCGCTCGGCGCGATCGCACGTCGCGGACAGTTTGAGTGAGGGGTTCAGTAAATCCCATCTCTCGAATGTGCGATCGCTTAGATTGCCTAGACACTTACGGCTGTACTCGACCACAAGCGCCGAGCGAAGGAGTATTGTTGTCGTCTAGATATCTCTGTCTTGACTCAAGCACCAACGGGTTGGAAACCGTCGCAAGACATGACGGGGGATTCCAACGTGCCGTTGAGAGCGCAAGATTTGTTGACACACAGGGCGCAGTTTGCGGTACGATAACTGCTACACATCGTCACGGGAAAGTCCGCAGAACCGCTCAGAGGGCAGTTGAGCGACAAGCAAGCTTGACAATTAGCTGTTTGCAGTTGTTGCGATTGGACTTCCCGAACAGTAGTCGTAGCCATGATGCTTCTCCAAGGTAGATAGTTGATGCTAAGGAAAACCCAGTCGGCGATCGGGTGACGTGGAATCGCAGCACGAGTTTCAGAGGCGATCCTTCGTAATACCGATGCTTGAGTGCGTTCTTCCTCTAGCTGTCATCAGCTTACTACTCTCAACAAAATATGTCTATTGACTTTCAATAAGCCAATCTTGCTGCAAATTCTCAATAAGCATACTCTCCTGCGCCCGATCTCAAAGATCCACAGGGGTGAACTTTTAACATTGCAAGCGAGAAGTCCCTGCTTCTAATCTCCGATTGAAGCGCGGGATGACAGCGAGCATAACGGATGGTATATAGCCAGCCCAACTGATTCGTGAAATCTTGTAATCTGAAAGTACTGTAGCACGGCGATCCCAACTACAGAGGGCGTTCACAACTCAAATGATTCTGCTATAGTGAAGGCACTTTGCCCACTTCTCCCTAAGCGAAAACCAAGTTTTATGGGCAGTGTTGCAAGAAACTTTTTTGGCCTTCGGGACGAGGGTTTTCCGCCTATCGCCAGGATGTAAGACTCGCTATCTTTCGAGATAGAAAGC
>NZ_JAQNCQ010000072.1:0-3558 GCF_028368005.1 Geitlerinema sp. CS-897
AACCGATTTTTCTCTAAGATGTCATTTTTACCCGAATTTTTCTTTTTTCTCGGTCTTAATCCCTAACCAACTCCCGACTAATTTCATCCCCTTCTCGTGCTACTTGGCGTACTACAAGTTGAAGTGCGGAATGTGAGTTAATGTCCCAGAGCTGAAGTGAATCTTGGTAAATGTTGGCAACTAAAATTTGACCTGTAGCACTAAAAGCAATAGAGGATGGGTATCCATATATATCGATTTCATAACAATCTCGAACGTTCGATAAATTCCAAAGTCGAATCTTTTTGTCTGTACTGCTACTTGCTAATTGCCGACCATTGGGACTGAATGCAACACACTCGACACTGTCTGTACTCTCTTGCAACCTATCGATCTCTTGGCCGGTTAGAGTACAGAGAAAAACATCACAGCCGGATGCCGCAGCAATGGCTTGACCGTCGGGGCTAAACGCTAATGAATGAATAGTCTCGTTATACTCAACGAGCGTCTTTAAGAAACTCAATCGATCGAGATCCCAAAGATGGATAGCAGGTCTTGAATGGGATTCATCAGTCCCAATGGCAAGAATTTTTCCGTTGGGATGAATCGCCAGCGAGATCCAATCTGTTGTTTCCTCTATCCACGCAGCAAGTTCCTGACCTGTTTCTGTATTCCAGACTTTAACGACACCCTGTGACGTAGCCTCACTAACACTACCACTCACTAACAGTTTTCCATTTGGAGTTAGTGCAATATTACAAACTTCACCATCGCAAACGACGAGAGAATGAAGACGTTGACGCGATGGCAAATGCCAAATAGAAAGCAAGCTGTTACCAGCACTAGCCAAAATCGTACCGTCTGCACTCACTGCCATGCAGTTAACGGCAAATAGTTCGGTGAGAGTTGCAACACACTGCCAATCCATAGAGGGGTAGCCGTTCGGCGAGTATCCTCCCTACTTTACCGCCCAATTCGCCCGCGATCGCCCTTGTGTCCGACACCCTCGCAGAAAGGGTACTAATTATCGACTTAAGAAACTTAAATGTTGTTAAAGTCCCCGTTAAATGTAAAATATCCCTTAAGATCGTTCAAATATAGAAGAGGATAAGCATTTCGCTATGACCGCAGCGACCCCCGCCGCTCCCAGCACAATTCCTTCTTTTTGTCAAGGTATTCAATTTTTCGCCGAATCCCTCCCCGGATGGAACGAATACGGCAAAGAACCGGCCATCAAAGCCGGGGAAAAACTCATTTCCTCCACCAGCGACAAAGCCGCCGTCTATCAAACCTTGCTGGCGGCCGACGCCCTGCGCTATCTCACGTTACAAGTGACCTCGAGCAAAGCCTCCGGCCACCCCGGCGGATTTGCCAGCATCGCCGACACCATCGCCGCGCTCGTGATGTTGGGTCACAAAAACATCATCACCGAAGTCGGTCACCACGCCCCCGGATTTTACAGCAACGTCTTCCTCGATCGCTCCCTCGAAGACATGGGCATCGAAACCGTCCAACAACTGCGCGATCGCTTCCGCGAAACCGGCGGACTCCTCGGTCACCTCTCCGGCCAAATCCCAGGACTCCTCAACCCCGCCGGCCCCCTCGGACAAGGGCAACATTTCGCGATGGCCGGCGCCAAACTCAACCCCGGCGTCCTCTTCCCCGTCACCATCGGCGACGGCGGCCTCGGCGAACCCTACGTTATGAGTAGCTTCGGTCACTTCAACACCGCTTATCCCAACGTCACCAACTTCCTGCCCATCCTCGTCTGGAACGGTTACAGCCAAGAACACCACAGCATGGTGTCCACCAAAACCAACGACGAAACGATCGAATACTGGGCGGGGAACGGCTTCCACGAAATTATCCTCGTCGATGCCAAAGACTATGACGATTCCAACCAAACCAGCGATTACGTCGATAGCACCCTCTTCTCCCTCGAAGGGCGCATGGCGTTTACCCAAGCCGTTCTCGAAGCCGTGGACGAAGCGGCCAAATCTGCCCTCAACGGAACCCTGACGGTTCTGATTATCAAACAACTCAAAGGGGCGGGAGTTCACAAACGGGGCGCACAATCCCACAACCTTTACCCCGGCGACACCGCCGAAAAAGACTACATCGCCAACGCCATGAAAGCTCGCGCGTTGACTCCCGAAGCGTGGCAACTGGTTCGCAACA
This sequence comes from Geitlerinema sp. CS-897, assembly GCF_028368005.1. Lineage (NCBI taxonomy): Bacteria > Bacillati > Cyanobacteriota > Cyanophyceae > Geitlerinematales > Geitlerinemataceae > Geitlerinema > Geitlerinema sp. CS-897. The sequence goes on from NZ_JAQNCQ010000072.1 coordinate 2,158, forward strand.
ACTACGAACGCGCCGCAGGTGGAACCGCCTCGAAAGTGGTTCTCACCGAATCCGAACGAGACTTACCGGATTTGGGCGAATTGCCCCTCGATGAGTTTCCCGTCGGTGGGGATAAAAAAGTCGCCACGACAGCGATGGGCGAACTGGTGGTTCACGTGGGCAAAAAAGACCCCCACTTCCTCGTCACCAACGCCGACGGAAACGCCGCCTCGGGCATCAACAACATTAACATCGGCCTCAAAATTGTCCATCCCACGACCGACGAAACCTATCACCAACAACCGGACGGACAGGTTTACGAACCCCTCAGCGAAGACGCCTGTGCCGGACTCGCCGCAGGGTTGGCGTTGTTCGGTTCGCGGACGCTGTGGTGTTCTTACGAATCCTTTGCCATCAACGGTTTACCGATTTGGCAAACGGTGACGCAAGCGATGGCGGAATTGCGCCGCACTACGCCTTCGACGATTACGCTGTTTACGGCGGGAGCGTTGGAACAAGGGCGCAACGGTTGGACGCACCAACGGCCGGAAATTGAGAACTATTTCGCCGCGATGATGCGGAACGGCAATGTTTTCCCGCTGTTCCCCTGCGATGCCAACGGCATTCAGGTGTGTTACGACTGGGCGGTTTCAACGAAGAATAAAGGGATTACAATTACCGCGAGTAAAACGCCGTTACCGGTGCGATCGACCTTCGAGCAAACTCGTCAAGGTTTGGAAAAAGGTGCGTTTGTATTGGACGAACGAGCGGGAGACAAAACCGTGGTGTTTGCGGTTCTCGGCGACATGATTTTACTTCCGGTGTACGAAGCGATCGAACAGTTGAACGCCCAAGGGATTGGCAGCAAAATCGTTTCTGTGACGAGTCCCCGTCGCCTGTATCGTCCGTCTGATGTGGCGTGGGATACTTGCACGGAAGCCGACGGCGGTTTCCTCGACGATGCGGGGTTTGCCGAACTGTTTGGCGGCGATGCGTTGATTGCTGTGACGGGCGGTTCTAGCGCTATGTTGGAACCGGTGATGTTGCGGAGTAACGCACCTCGCGATGTGGTGTCGTGGAAGCGTGGAGAAACGGCGTCGAGTGCGGCGGCGGTGATGAAGTTGAACGGTATCACGGCGGAGAATTTGGTGAAGCGATCGACTCAGTTGTTGGGTTAGGTTTCCCTAAGCGATCGTCATAAAAAGCGGGAAAACTTTCTATAAAGATTTCCTGTATAAGCCAGATCCCCGGCATCTTGGAGATGCCGGGGATCTAGACCTGATAAGGCTATGACTTTTACTTAGGAGGTATCGAAAGCCAAAGAAGCCCCAGGATAGGGAGAAGTACGGTGGCGTCCCCAACTCAAGGGAAGTCCTTGAAAGAGACGGGCGACAAAAGAGATACAGCCAAGGCGCCAACAAG
>NZ_JAQNCQ010000073.1:0-10453 GCF_028368005.1 Geitlerinema sp. CS-897
CAGTTACGAGCGGAAACCGCTGCTTGGTCGAGCGACATTAACCATTCCCAGCGCGGGGTTGACTGGCAGATGAAGGTAGAGGACGCACGCTGCAAGCTGGCCTCGGTCTACCCTAAAATTAAGTTTTGACGCTGCACTAGTTACATCTATTGCCTTATTTTATAAAAAGAAACCACCAAACGTGAAGGAAGAAAAATAGAGTATTACTAGGATGCTTTTCTACTGTGTTCAAATATTGTGAAAATCAAAAGTCGATCGCAGCCCGAAATACCCTACCGCCCCACCGAAGGCGATCGCTGCACTCCAAATAAATCTGGCAGAACCCTCGATCGCCCCCAAACCACCACCAACGCCACCTCGCACGGCGCTCAACCCTCCAACCCCAACCCCGCAACCACCCATGCACCAGTCGATAGACGTAGACAACGATCTCCTCAATCGAGCCACCCAGCTCAGCGAAACCAGCGACCCCTCGCACGTCATCGAAACCGCCCTGCGCGAATACATCGAGCGTCGTCAGCGCCTGCAGATCGTCGAACTCTTCGGCACGATCGACTACGACGAAACCTTCGACTACAAAGCCCAACGCCAGCGGTCATGAGTACCATCGTCGATACTTGCATTTGGTCGCTCGTACTCCGCCGCCAGAAAAACCCCACCCCGATCGCGCAAACCCTCAGCCGCCTCATCGAAACCGACGAAATCGTGATGCTCGGTGCGATCCGACAAGAAATTTTGTCCGGCATCCGCGATCGGGCACAGTTCGAGAAACTGCGAGATCGGCTGCGTGCCTTCCCCGACGCCCGCATCACCGCCCAAGACTACGAACAAGCTGCTGAATACTTCAACCTCTGCCGTAGCCAAGGAATTCAGGGATCGAATATCGACTTTCTGATTTGTTCCGTCGCCGTTCGCCTGTCCGCAACAATTTTGACCGTCGATCGAGACTTCGAGTATTTCCAGAAGTACCTGCCGATCCAACTCGAACAGCCTTAGCCAGCGATCGCACCCCAACCACCACCAACGCCATGCAAATCAAAGACCTCACCATCGACGAATTCCGTCAACTCATCAAAACCTGCATCCGCGAAACCGTCGAAGAAATCATCGACGATCGCCTTGACGATGACCCCGACGCCATCCTCCCCCAACTCCGCCAAAGTCTCCTGCAACAACGAGAACGCAGACAAACCGGCCAAACCAAAACCTTCAACGCTGCCGAAGCCCTGCAAGCCCTCGACCTTGACGACGAATGACCTACAGTGTTGAGTACGATCCGCAGGCGATCGGCGACCTGAAGAAAATCCCCAAACCCCAACGCAAACGCATCGTCACCAAAATCGATTGGCTCGCCGCCAACTTCGAGAACGTGCAGCCCCTTCCGCTATCCGCTAATCTCACAGGCTTCTACAAACTTCGCGTCGGTGACTATCGCGTCATCTACGAAGTCGATCGCACCGTTCGGATGATTACCGTCGATCGTGTCGGCCATCGCCGTGACGTATACGGCTAATCGCCCCATCGTCCACCGAGGGCGATCGCCGCACAACCCAAAATCCGGCAGACCCCTCGATCGCCCCCAAACCATCACCAACGCGACCTCGAACCGCGATCGATCGCGCTAACCCAAAAAGACAATCCACCAACGCTAGACTGAAACTAGTCACCTCCGATCGCAGACCCCATGACAGGCTCCACACCACCCCTCTACGAAGAGATCGTCAACTTCATCGCCCTCGGTACCACCCCCGATCGCGTTGCCAACTTCCAACCCTCCGACACCGCAAAACAACGAGTCGCCCAACTGATCGAACGCGAAAAAGACAACGAAATCGCCGCCGACGAACGTACCGAGCTGGACTTGTACCTCCAACTCGAACACATCATGCGCCTCGCCAAAATCCGCGCTCGCCAACACCTCGCCGCAAGCCGTGGCTAAACGCGCTCCCATCCCCGACGGAGTTCGAGAGCAAGTTGCTGAACGCGCCCGCGATCGCTGTGAATATTGCCGCATTGCCGAAGCCGACACCTTCTGGGGCTGTCAGATCGACCACGTCATCAGCCTCAAACACGGCGGCACGAACGACATCGATAATCTCGCTTATGCTTGCGCACCCTGCAATCGTGCGAAAGGTAGCGATATCGGCTCCATCGACGGCGATCGAGACCAACTGATTCGCTTCTTCGATCCACGTCGGGATAACTGGGACGAACACTTTCGCCTTGAAGGTGACGCGATCGTGGCTCAGACCGCTATTGGAAGATTGACGTTCTCCCCCGCCTGAAGGCAGGGGGATTCCTGGTTCGTCGATCCACCTTTAAATCTCCGCCAAGCCAACTCGCTGACTCGAACCCACCATCCTTCAACTCTCCGACTGGATTGTTTTGAGACAATGGCTGAAGACCCCAGAGGGCTAATCTCCCCAGGCTTTTTTTAACGTTTCCGTGCGCCCCACGGTACGTGGGAAAGCATTTGAGCAAATGCTTGACTTTTCTGGCCTCGCGACTCTTTTGAGCGCCTGCGTTTTTAAAGAGGTCTCTCGCACCTCTGCACCGATGTCGCTTTACGTCGTATGAATCCCGAAATCGGGTTGGGCTACCGACGAATTCACCCTTGCACCGGACTGAACTCAGTTTAGCATTTGAAATGCCGCCCTGGAAGGGCGGGGCTTGAAACCCCTAATTTTCGGTCACCGCAAAAATCTTGGGTTTCAATACGAGCGATCGACGCCTAGAGCGCCAACTTTTACAACAAGAGGGACGCTATCCCGTGCGTTGAGCTGACATAGCAACAGTGCGTTTTAGCCGTCTTCAAGTGTCGCGAAAATCGAAAGCCGATCGCAGACAAAACACACCCTACCGCCCCACCGAGGGCGATCGCCGCACAACCCAAAATCCGTCCGATCGCCCCCAAACCACCACCAACACGACCTCGAACCGCGATCGATCGCGCTAACCCATAGACTCCGCCGCGATCGCGAGCAACTTCGCCTGAGTTGCAGCGGGCAGATCGAGTATCTCAAAGCGATCGCGCGGATAGAGATAATCCTCACCCGACTCATCAATCACCCGCAAACACCCCACGCTCTCAGCCTTAGCATCCGGCAAAATTCGATAAACCTTCCAAGGATCGAGATCGCTATCCGGCTCGGCACTCAGACAGATTGCAAATTGTTGGGGAGAATTCGTTACCTGCATCAGACCTCAATCCAAAATAGTTTTAACCTTCATTTTTCGGCGACCAATGCCATGAGCCTCGTACCAGTGCAATTCAGCCTGGTAAACATCCCCATTGGGAAAACGCACCAAACCCAAACCCTTCAACTTGCGCCAGCGACGACCGCCAAACTGTTCTTTGAGTCGCCGCAACTCGCGAATCGATAGGTTCACGGCAATGACTTCGATATCGCTCAGGTCGCCGAGCAACTCAAAATCATTTCCCATATTTTATCTGCGATGCCACGTACACACTAACGCCCCATGATAGCGATCGCCGCGCTCCAAAAATCCGTCCGATCGCCCCCAAGCTACCACCAACGCAACATCGAACCGCGATCGATCGCACTAATACTAACCCCTGAATAGTTACATTTCTTAGGAAGAAGATAGTCTAAAGTTACTCAAGGACACCCCCAGGATGTAAGAGCAAGAAGACCTGCGTTTTCCTTTTTTACTTTTTCTAAAGCTTTTGGAAGAGCGTGTAACACGTCAGAAACGTCTCTAGCTGCGTGTTCGTCAAAACCCGTATAATCTAAGATAAGCTTTGCGCGTTCAAAATAATTTTGCCAATCAAGATCCAGAACAGAGGAAACAGAGACTATCAGGGTGCATCTCAAAAATGTAAATTTATCAGATCGGAGTCTCTACAGTGAATTGAGCTGTTATTGGGTGAAGCGATCGCTCCACCTATGGACGGCAGCGTTGCCGAAGTCCAACCGACCCCAGACTCATATTTTTACAAAAGTGAGATGTACCCACGATCGAGGGTTTAGAGAACCTAGCATAATTCGTTTCACTCGAAACCCGGTCGATCGATACAGGTTTTCAATTTTTCTGCGATCGCTCGTTTGAGTTTGATGCGATCGCGTCTTGGAAATGCCGCTACACCACGAACCCACCCGTGGCGGAAAAACCGAAAGCGAGAAGCTCGGCGACGGGTATCAAAAAACCTTAGACAGCTATAAACAGTTTTTCGGAGAAAGTCCCCCAAAAGACATTTGGCCGTCCGCCGAGATTCGCTTCGGACGAGATACTCAGTGTCAGTGGGTGAACCTTCAACAAAACTGGATTTTGTCCAAAGCTTTCATTTTTAAACTCTCAATATTTCTAATTTTTGCTATTTGTCTCACCATTGTCGGAAAGTATTACGGACAGGGTGCGATCGAAAATCTAACTCTTAGCGAAGGAATTCCACTAGCCCTGGTTCTCGTCTTAGCCTCAGTGGGAATCAGCAGCGTCATCATCGGACTCATCGACTATCTCCAACATCCCAACGCTCCCCGTTTTGGTCTGGGTTATGGAGGCGGAGGAGTCGGTTGTGGTGGTTGTGGTGGTGGATGGAATAGTGGAGGAGGAGATTCTTCGGGAAGTGATAGTGGCGGTTGCAGCGGTGGCGGTTGTGGCGGCGGTTGCGGTGGATAGTTCCCTTAACGCGAGAACCCCGATATCTCGAAGATAGCGGGGTTCAGAGGGTTTAACTCAAAAATCCATCAACCGCAAATCAAACGGTTTCCTCGGAAGTCGAATCGAAATCCAACTCGTGGGCTTCTCGTTCGCGACTCAAGCGGTTAATGAGATCGATGGTGCGATCGCCGCGTTCGAGAGAGCGATCTTCGAGAAATTGAACTTCGGGAGTCCGACGCAGACGCACGCGAGATCCCAATTCTCGGCGCACGTAATTCGTAGCTGATTCCAAACCAGCCATCGTTTCGGCGCGGGCGTCCTCCGTACCGTAAATGCTGACGAAAATTTTAGCGTGTTGCAGGTCGCCAGAGACATCTACGTCTGTGATACTGACCATTCCCGCGCCAACACGATCGTCTTTAATTCCGTGCATTAGCATTTGACTGACTTCGCGTTTGATCAGCGAAGCGACGCGGGACACACGACGGTTAGTAGCCATGATAATCGCCCTATGAAAGATGCTACGGGCGAGCTGTCTCGCCACTACCAGTCTAAACCGCAGACAATCCCAACATGGCTCTGAGGGTCAAAATGGTAAACAACAGCCCCGAGATGAGGAACCCAGCGATCGCGACAAGCATCACGGGTTTTTTCGCTAGGGGTTTCAGCCACGTATAGATCGCGTAAAACGTTCCCAGGATAAAGGTAATCAGATAGCGTGGATAGCGGGAAACGTTTTCCCAGAAGTTATCGTTACTGCGGGTCATGGTTGGCGGAAGTAAATTAGCTCACCGATCTTGCATTTTAATTGAGAATTGGCGATCGCGCTTTCGAGGAGCGATGAATTGTTCGCCCCCTCCTCATACGGAATCCGTTCCCGATAAGCTAGGTTTCAAGAAATCTTCACCACAGAGACACAGAGGACACAGAGAGGGATTGGTCGGGTTGGTCAAAACCAATATTTGAGATTCGGATTCCGTATCACATCATCACATCATCTCCTCATTTTTCGGTAGGGCGGTGCGTGACGCGGGGACAGAATTGATTGAACTTCGGCGACAGGCTGTTTTCCGCGTCACAGCACCCTACCACTCCCTATCCCTTCATTCCTTCAACATCTCAATCGAATTGTTGGGCGTAAAATCGGGCGTAGCGTTCCCCGCGATTCAACAGTTCTTGGTGGGTTCCCGATTCGACGATGTTTCCCCGTTCCATCACCAGGATACGATCGACCCGACGCACGGTCGCCAAACGGTGGGCGATGACAAACACGGTGCGATCGCGCGCGATACGTTCTAAGGCTTCCTGTACCAAAGCTTCCGATTCGGAATCTAACGCCGATGTCGCTTCGTCTAAAATCAAAATCTGCGGGTCTGACAACACCGCCCGAGCGATCGCCAACCGCTGACGCTGACCGCCTGAGAGGTTAATTCCCCGTTCTCCCAACATCGTATAGTATCCGTCGGGCAGTTGGCTGATAAAGTCGTGGGCGTTGGCCACTTTCGCTGCGTCGATAACCGCTTCTAACTCGAACGCCACTCGTCCGAAGGCGATGTTTTGCGCCACCGTCCCCGCAAACAATACGGTATCCTGGGGAACGATGCCGATTTGTCGCCGCAAACTTTTTAACGTGACATCGCGGACGTTCAGGCCGTCAATCAGGATTTTTCCCTGTTGAAGTTCGTAAAATCGCGGGATGAGATTGACGAGGGTTGATTTTCCCGCCCCGGAAGATCCCACTAAGGCGATGGTTTCGCCAGGAGAAACGAGTAAGTTTAAGTCTTGTAATACCCAATTCGGCGATCGCGTGGCTTCGGTGGCGTAGGTGAAAGAAACGTTGCAGAATTCAACTTTTCCGGTGATGGGAGGAAGTGCGATCGCCTCGGGAGATTCGACGACGGACGGTTGAATGTCTTGGAGTTCAAAGACGCGATCGACAGACGCTTCGGCTTGTTTGAACTCGTTATAGTTGCTCGTGACCAGGGAAATCGGGTCGATGAGCATCGCCACCCCCGCAATATAACTCACGAATTCCGCGCCGGTGAGGTTTCCCCTCGAAATCTGCCAACCGCCGAGGAAAAATAGCAGTAAAACGCTCATCGCTTCGAGGAATCCCACCACCACGAACTGCAAGGCTTTGACGCGTTCGGCGGTGTATTTGGTGTTTCGGTTGCGTTCGGCTTCTTGGGAAAAGCGATCGATGGCGTAGTCTTCGGCGGCGAATCCCTGCACTAACCGCATTCCGGCGAAAAGTTCGGTGAGAAGCGAGGCGAGGTTCGAGACTTGCGCCTGACTGCGACGAGACACTTGCAACAGTCGGTTTCCAAACCAACCGATTAAACCCGCCATAATTGGTGCAATGACAAGGGTGGCGAGGGTCAATTGCCAGTTTAACCAAATCATATAGCCCAGCACGACGATTAGCTGTAAGACGCTGGGGACGAATTGGTGAAAGATTTTGTTGATGACTTCGCCGATGCGATCGATATCTTCAGTGAGGCGGTAGGACAAATCGCCGGTTTTGGCGGTGGCGAAGTAGTCGAGGCTGAGGCGTTGCAGGTGCGTGTAGGTTTGTTTCCGCAAGTCCAAGGCTGTGGCGAGGGCGGCTTGGGCCATCAGTGCGTCTTGTCCGTACTGTACCGCACCGCGCACGATAAAGATAACTGCACTCCACCCCACCAGTTGCGCGATCGCCCGGACGTTTCCCTCACCGATGTGGTTGGCGATGCGTCCGGCGAGCCATCCAAGAACCGGCCAGAATAGTGTAAATCCTAGCGTACAGGCGAGGGCTTGGGCGATCGTACCTCGGTGGGGACGCAGGTAGGGAAGAAGTTCTCGGTAGCGCGATCGAAATTTCAAGGGCGGTTCGTCACAACATCGCCTCGATTTTACGGTGAATTCCCGCGCGATCGGCATTCGCGACCCTTTTGCAAATATCGGTTCGGCTGATACAGGAGACCTCTTCACATCTCGGGATTTCTGAGATTCGTGTGAGATCCCCGGCATCTTGGAGGTGCTGGGGATCTAGAGAGGGCTGATACAGGAGACCTCTTTACATCTCGAGATTTCCCACAAGCTAAGCGAATTAAATCTTTACTCTAAGTTTTTTAAACTACTCTAAAGCTAAACTTTTGACAGTGACGTTTGCTACAATAAAACCTATTTTTCAAGGCAGAGAGAGGAAAATTATGCCTGAATATCGCTCCAAAACATCAACCGCCGGTCGCAATATGGCGGGGGCCCGCGCGCTGTGGCGTGCGACGGGAATGACGGACGAAGATTTTCATAAGCCTATTATTGCCGTTGCCAATTCTTTTACGCAATTCGTACCGGGTCACGTTCATTTGAAGGATCTCGGACAGCTCGTCGCGCGGGAAATCGAAAAAGCTGGCGGCGTCGCGAAGGAATTCAATACCATTGCGGTAGACGATGGCATTGCCATGGGTCACGATGGGATGCTCTACAGTTTACCCAGTCGTGAAATTATCGCCGATTCGGTCGAATATATGGTCAACGCTCACTGTGCGGACGCGCTGGTGTGCATTTCCAACTGCGATAAAATCACTCCAGGGATGCTGATGGCGGCGTTGCGCTTGAACGTCCCCACGGTGTTCGTGTCTGGCGGCCCGATGGAAGCGGGTAAGACGAAGTTGGCCGAACACAAGTTGGATTTGGTCGATGCGATGGTGATTGCGGCCGATGACAGCGCCTCGGACGAGGTGGTGACGGAGTACGAACGCAGTGCTTGTCCGACGTGCGGCTCTTGTTCGGGTATGTTTACGGCCAATTCGATGAACTGCTTGACCGAAGCGATCGGATTGTCGCTACCGGGGAACGGAACGACGTTGGCGACGCATTTCGATCGCAAGCAATTGTTCCTCGATGCGGCTCATCTGATCGTCAAAAATGCCAAGCGCTATTACGAAGATGGGGACGAGTCGGTGTTACCGCGTGCGATCGCCAGTGTTGAGGCGTTCGAGAACGCAATCTCGTTAGATATCGCCATGGGTGGCTCGACGAATACGATTTTACACCTGTTGGCGGCGGCTCAAGAAGCTGAGGTGGATTTCGATCTCAAGGATATCGATCGCCGCTCTCGGTCGATTCCGCAATTGTGTAAAGTCGCCCCCAATACTCAGAAATACCATATTGAAGACGTTCACCGCGCGGGTGGGATTATGGGAATCCTCAGCGAACTCGATCGCGCGGGGTTGTTGCATAGTGAGTTACCGACGGTTCACAGTGCGACGCTCAAAGATGCGTTGGAGAAGTGGGACGTTATGGGAAATCCCACCCCTGACGTGGTGGAGTTTTATAAGGCTGGCCCGGCGGGAATTCCCACGCAAACGGCGTTTAGCCAGGATACGCGCTGGCCGTCGTTGGATAGCGATCGCGACAACGGCTGTATCCGCAATTTCGAGAGTGCATACTCGCAAGAAGGCGGTTTAGCGGTACTCTACGGCAATATCGCCGAAGATGGTTGCGTCGTGAAGACGGCGGGTGTGGACGAGTCGATTTTGGTGTTTGAGGGGAAAGCGAAAATCTTTGAGTCCCAGGATAGCGCCGTGAAGGGCATTTTGAACGATGAAGTCCAAGCTGGCGATGTGGTTATCATTCGTTACGAAGGACCCAAAGGTGGCCCGGGGATGCAAGAGATGTTGTATCCGACGTCTTATTTGAAGTCGAAAGGCTTGGGTAAGGTTTGTGCGTTGCTGACGGACGGTCGTTTTTCGGGGGGAACGTCGGGACTGTCGATCGGTCATGTTTCTCCCGAGGCGGCCTCTGGCGGTGCGATCGGATTGTTGAAAGATGGGGATGCGATCGCGATCGATATTCCCCAGCGTCGCATTAACGTTTTAATCGATGATGAGGAGTTGGCTCGCCGTCGCGCCGAACAGGATGCGAACGGGTGGAAACCCGCTGAAGTCCGTCCCCGTAAGGTGAGTACGGCACTCAAGGCTTATGCTAAGTTTGCCACCAGTGCGGATAAAGGTGCGGTGCGAGATAAGAGTTTCCTCGAGTGAGGGATAGGGTAGGGGTTTTTCTCGACTGACAATTTCTACTCATGATTTGAACGGGTGGATTTCCCCAGAGCGCTCTGGGGAAATCCATTCTTGCGATCGAGTTGAAAAACGAGTTTAGGGTTTGGGTTCTGAACGTCTGGTGTTAGGGATTTGGAACCACAGAAACACAGAGAACCGGTCGGTACATTTTTTTACAAATGCCTGATTTTGGGGTAGCTTAAAGAAAGCAAGGCTAAAATTTAATAGCCGTTCGATTTTTTTGTGAGTTTTGAGGTTTAAGATGTTCTCGATCGACTTGAAAAAAATTATCGGGGTTACGTTTTTTTTTGTTTCCACGATAATGCTAGGTGGTGAAGTCGCTTTAGCTCGGGAGTTCGATCGATTTTCTGATTGGTGTCAAAACAAGGAACAGTTGACGCCAGAGGCGAGACACACGGTTGAGGTGTTACTGGAAGAAGCGGGAACAACTGAGTGCGATCGAGCCGAAGCAGAACTAATGAGTCGAACAGTACTCCGCATCTGGCGTCAGGAAATTATCAACTTACAACCTCTAGAAAGTCTAACAAATTTAACCGAACTTTATCTTATCTCAAATGAAATTGAAAATATCGAACCTTTGGCGAATCTAACAAATTTAACCGGACTTTATCTCAGTTTAAATAAAATGTAATTAGTCACCGCAACAGGTGAGGCTTAATGAAAAAAGCCTCAAACCTGGCCACGAGAAACCGGAGTAACCTTATCTTGGGTTCGTCGAGAGGGGTGGAGAACAACCCGAGGACGATAACAACTCCAAGAGTTGGTCG
>NZ_JAQNCQ010000074.1:0-5476 GCF_028368005.1 Geitlerinema sp. CS-897
ACTCCGCTCAGTCGAGCCGCTGAGCGGAGTCGAAGCGTTGAAATTCGGATTCCGGATCGCCCACCACTCCCGTCGAAAAATATTGCCGGATCTGAAGTCGGGAGACTCGTTCGCTTAATTCATTATTTGTTATATATCGATACAGCTTATCGCGTTTTTTTGTAAATTTTGTTGCGAGGCGTTAAAAATTCTTAACAGCAATTCTCATCAAATCAGTTTAAGGTAACACATTAGGCGCTCGTCCCCAATGGGTTGGTAAAGCTCGATACGCCAAATTTCAATCGAACTGTAAATTATAGCAATCTTTTCTTTAGTGATGAGTAGTAACCTCGCGACTAAACTTCGAGAAGGGACGAAGAAGTCCCACACAATGGCCGAAAACGTTGGCTTTATCAAATGTTTCTTGAAAGGGACGGTTGAAAAAAGCTCGTACCGCAAACTCGTAGCCAACTTTTACTTCGTTTATTCGGCGATGGAAGAAGAGATGGAACGCCACCGCAACCATCCCATTTTGTCGAACGTATACTACCCGCAACTCAATCGAAAATCGAGCTTAGAGCAAGATTTAAGCTTCTATTTCGGTTCGGACTGGCGCGAAACCGTCGCACCTTCGGAAGCAGGACAGGCGTATGTCGATCGCATCCGTCAGGTGTCGAACGAAGAACCCGAACTGCTGTTAGCCCACTGCTACACCCGCTATTTAGGCGACCTGTCCGGCGGTCAAATCCTCAAAAAAATCGCCCAACAATCCATGGGATTGCAAGACGGTCAGGGAACGGCATTTTACGATTTCCAAGATATCCCCGACGAGAAGGCGTTTAAAAACGAGTATCGTCAGGCGATGAACGATCTCCCGATCGACGAAGCGACAGCCGATCGCATCGTGGACGAAGCCAACGATGCCTTCAAGCTGAATATGGCGATGTTTGAAGAACTCGAAGGCAGCTTGATTAAAGCCATCGGTCAAATGCTCTTCAACGCTTTGACGCGCCGTCGCACGCGCGGTTCCACGGAAGAACAAGCCGCAGCCGCCGGTTGATTGACAGTGAAAAGGGAAGAGGGAAGAGTGAAGAACGTTGACAGCTTCTCCCCCTCTCTCCCTTGCTCCCCCTCTCCCCCTCCCCACTAAGGCTCGAACAACCCCGCCTCGGGGGAACCGATCCGAGCGTAAGGACTTAAGGCAGAAAAGACGTGCTGGCCGTAACTGCGGTAAATTGCCCGCACGTCGAGAAGCGCGACGACCCCGCGATCGTTGCGAACGGAGGCGATCGCCCGTTGGAGTTCGCTCAACGCCGTCGGAAGCAGGTACGATCGAAACCAGTCTTTGCGTAGCTGTTTGTAATAGGCGACACGACCCGCCACGAGCGGATCTTCGAGAGATGGAAACGGAAGTGTTGCGATCGCCAGCAGTTTCGGCGGCGGAAACTCGCTTTGATGTTCTCGCCAAAACTCCCATCCCGTCACGAGAATGCTGCGAGGGGCGCGAACGACTGTATCGACGCGGACGCGGGAGCCGAATTCAGCAGCCAGCGTCGCCGCGACGATCGCTCTGAGGGGAACGTCGCCGACGACGATCGCGATAAGGTCGTCGTCATGAGAATTCGATCGCGTACTGGCGTGACTGCTGCTGATGCGAACCAGGGTATGTAACTCCTCAAGAAGCGCGTCGCGAAATTGCGGCGTGTTGGGAAGGGGAAGTCCTTCAGGAGCATACAGGTGAACGAAAGAGTGTTGTCGGTCTGGCGCGAATTTAACACAGGTGAGATCGTCGATTCCCAGGCGCTGGCGAAACATTAACGCGTCGCGATCGACCCCCAACGCACCGCCGATCGCAACCGTCGGTTGTTGTTTCCACAGTGGACGGAGGGCGTTCGACACTTCCGCCGGACTGCAATACAGAGAAAACCGTCCGCCTTCGCGATCGATCGCCGCCCAGACGAAACTGTGACGCGATCGCAACCGCCGTCCGAACTGACGCCAGGATTGTGGAACCTCGGGAATAGCGGCGATCGACCGTCTCAACCGTTCCCGTTCTTCCGAATGTAACAGCACGCCCCCATAGGGATTCGCGGGGCGATCGAACACCGCTCGAGTTAACTGTATCCAAACCTGTCGAACCTCGTCGGCGAAATCGGGGCGAGCCTCCATCAACGCCGTCCAATCTCCCGGTTCGATGCAGGCGGTCAGCGCTTGGCGCGTCCACGCTTCCCAATCGTCGGCGCCGTCGATCAGAGTCGGAATTCCCGTCGGAAATCGCATCTTTTCCGTCGTTTTAGAATCCAACCAAGCCTGGGGGGAGGTCAGCAACAAGCCGTGAAAGTCCTCGTCCGGCCAGCGATCGCCCTCGACGACGGTTTTATGCGATCCCAACCACTGTTGCAATTGTGGGATTTCCACCGACAACAACCGCTTGCGAACCGATTCCGAGGCGATGGCGATCGCACCACCGGGCCACAATAATACCGGCATCAAATAACTCAGCGCATAGCGTTCTTCCGACGCGGGAAACACCCCCGTCTGAATCAGGGCGTCTCGTCCCAATCGCAACGCTCGCGCCACCAACCGCGCCATCGTCAAATGATGCGGCCAGCGATCGCCCGATTCCCGTAAAAACGCTCTCAGCGCCGTGTGAACTTCAGCTTCAATCACAACATCGATCGCAAAATCATTGCAAAATAACAGATATTCGCTCGCCGTTCGTGACGACAGGGTTCCTCGAATCGAGTCGCACGACCCCACTCGAACCTCGTCTTCACCCTCGCTCGCGTCGAGACGGGCAACGAACGGGTAACTTCACCCCCTTCGTCTCCCTATCGACCTTAGCGAACTTCGTCGAACGAATAAAATCCTTGCACGAAATTGAGGATATCTTGCAACGACGGTAATACCACCTGGGCCCGTTGAGACGACAGTGCGCTCATGGGAATTCCCAATTCCGCCGCGTTGAAAAAGCGCTTTCCGAACGTGGGATTGCTGTAAACCGTCAACGTGCGATCGCTCGAATTAGAAATCGACGTTTGCGTGGGAGCTTCAAAAAATTCCAACTCTCCCGCCTCCGAGTCCGACAACACGGGACATTGCAAATTGCTGACTTTGCGAAGGCGCTGCACGATCGACACGCTGAGCTTCGCCGCCTGATTGGCCGCCTTGACCCCCAGAATGTCTTGACTCTTCGTTTGGATCGAGCGCACCAAATTCAAAATCGTTTTTTGTGTGTTGTCGGCGTCCTTAAACGGTAAAACCGCCACGAACGCCGTGGGAAACAACAGTTCGTCGTTCTCGACGCGGAACGTGAGCGTCGTGCGTCGATATCCCACTTCGATACTCGGGGGCTGTCCCATATCGGGATATTGTTCCCCGAGTTGGTGGTACAACTTCGTTAACGCCAGCATCGCCGTGCTGTCGATGGGAGTATCGATGACAATTTGTACCGTGGGGGGCGTTTGGTTGAAAAACCTCTCGAAATTCTCGCGATCGAAACGAACGATTTGACTGTGATCGCCGTTGGGACTGACATCGAGCCAATCGCAACTCATCCCTTCCGTCGTCAGGTTAAACCGCGCCACCCCGTACAACTTCACCCCGGTCAAAATCGCACCGCTCAAGTCTGCCCCTTCCCAATCAGCGCGCATCATGTTCGACTGAGTGAGGTCGGCGTGAACGAAACTGGTATTGAGTAAGTTGGCACAACTGAGGTTGGCTCCGATGAGGTTCGCCCCGCTCAATTTCGCCTCGCTGAGATCGGCCCAACGCAAGTTCGCCCCGCTGAGATCGGCCCAACGCAAGTTCGCCCCCCGCAAACTCGCCCCGCTGAGGTTGGCGCGGTGGAGGCGGGCGTGGCGTAACTCACAATTGCTCAAATCCGCTCCGCTCAAATCTGCTTTACTGAAGTCGGTGCCGATCAAGTTGGCGTTGAGAAGGATCGCCGCCACTAACGAACTTCCCCGCAAGTCCGCTTCGTTGAGGTTGGCTCCGCTCAAATCCGTTTGGCGCATCGTGGACTCTCGCAAATCGGCCCCGTTGAGGTTCGCGCCGGTGAGATCGGCTCCGCTGAGGTTGGCGCGAATCATTTCAGCCCGAATCAGAGCGGCTTCGGCGAGATCGGCCTGGCTGAGGTTGGCGCGAATCATGTTGGCGACGTTGAGAATCGTCCCATGTAAGTTCGCCCGGACGAGGTTCGCCCCGCTCAACCGCGTCACGTTCATTTTGGCGTAGCTGAGGTTCGCCCCGCTCAAATTCGAGCCGCTGAGGTTGGCAATGCTTAAGATGGCATAGCTGAGATTGGCGTCCCGCAAGTCGATTCGGCTGAGGTTGGCTTCACTCAGCACGATCGCCCCGAAGTCTCGCTCTCCAGCAGCGTATCGTTCTAATAGTTCTTTGAGTGTCATAACCAGCTCACCTCAACACGGCACGACGTTCGTAATTTAACCCTCGAAGTCGATGCGATCCCCACAAGCACAACGGACGCGCAGAGCGCGATCGCGGCTATCAAAGCCTATTGTAAGGTCTGAGGTCGCGCGGCTACAAACGATCGGCATCGAGGGCCGGACTAGAAATCTTAACAAAGTCAAAAATGACAAAGGGAGGTGGGAGCGTATGGGTACAAGCTTCGGACAGGTTGGAACCCATGGAGTTGTCGCTTTCGGCAGCTTGGAGCCGTTGTTTTCCAAATTTGGGATGGTGTTGAACTTCTAAGGTTTGACTTTTGGAGTTGGACAAAATGATGTGGGTCGGCGTGTTGAAAAAATCCCGTCCGATATCGCGCTCGAACCACTGGGCTTCGGCGCTAACAATGGCGTTCGCGCGTTCGATCGCTTGGTTGAACACCCCTCGCAAGCGTTCGATATAGCGTAGCTGTCCGGCATCTAAACTTTCTCGTTCTTTGGTTTGTAGCAGTTGAACCAAGTTTTTGATATTGGCTTGTGTCACCTTGGCGTCTCGAAAGGGTAATACGACCATGTAGGCCATGGGAAACAGTTGCGTGTCGTTGTCGAGGCGAAACGTGATGACGGTACGGCGATCGCTGACCTCGATATTGGGCGATCGCTTCAACGTCGAATAGTGTCGAGCGATGCGATAGTATATGTCTGCCAGCGCCACGTGAGAGGCCGGATCGAGAACGGTATCGACGAGAATTCGCACGGTCGGAAGCGATTCGTTGAAAAACTCCGTGACTTCTTCGGGAGAAAAGCGCTGAATATGCGTTCCGTCGCCGTTGGCGCTCAAATCGACCCAATCGCAGACCGCTCCCTCGCTTTTGAGTCCGAAACGGGATACGCCGTGCAGTTTTGCCCCCGTCAGCGTCGAACCGCTCAAATCTGCCCCCATCCAATCGACCCCCATCAGATTCGCTCGCGTCAAGTCGGCGTACACCAAACTCGTATCGAGCAGGTTCGCCCCGCTCAAATCCGCCCCCGACAGGTTCGCCCCGCTCAGTTTCGCCCCGCTCAAATCCGCCCCCGACAGGTTCGCCCCG
>NZ_JAQNCQ010000075.1:0-12796 GCF_028368005.1 Geitlerinema sp. CS-897
CCCCCGAAGAGCAGCAAGGCCGCACCGAGTTTTTGCGTTCCACCGCGATCGCGCGATCGCCACAGGTAAAACCCCACGGCGTTGATGACGACGAACAGCGTTAGTAAGAGTGTCAGCTTGACCTCGCGCGACCACACCATCCAGTTGGCGGCGACGAAACTGATAACCCCCAAACCCAGGAGGATGCCCCCCAAGCCGATGAGGATGGTCGTGAAGCGACTGCGAGCTTCTGATTCGAGTTCTGAAAACCGATAGCGATCGGACAGCTTACCGTATAGTTCGGCGTCGATCGTCCCGTCTTTCCACCACTGCTCGGCTTCTTGGCGCAGTTGGCGGCGAAATTTTTCCGAAGTCACGGGATGCTAACTCCCCCATCTACGATTTGCTTTTACCATAGCGGCGCGATCGTCAGTGCGTCAGAAGAGAGTAGACATTTCGTCCGCTGGTTCTCAAATGGGGTGATGAGAAGATGATGAGATGAGAAATCGTAGGGTGCTGTGACGCGGGCGCCAAAAGGTGGCCGAAATCCGGTTAATGGAATATCACCGCGTCACGCACCGCTTTTACAGTCAACAGCGAGCAGTTATCGTAGGGTACGTGTTTTACAGTGCAGAGTGGGAATTCCTCTGTAACTTTTCACTCTACACTCTTAACTCTTCCCTGAAAGAGGCGCACCGCCCCCACAGGAACTCTTAAGCTCCCAAGAGTTTGTTTTCGTTTTCGTCCACGCGGGGCAAACCGTAACTGTAGTTGTTGACGCGGTTGTTGAGGTTGTAGCTGACTTGACCCTTAAAGAGCATCGATCGCACGAAATGTTCTAAATCCGAGCCGATGCGTCGGAGGTTGTATTCGGTCAACTCTTCGCCGTCGTAGGACGCCACGAGTTCCTCAAACTTCTTGTACACGGCGTTTAACGCCTCGTCGTTCCAGACCAATTCGTTATCAGGATCGACATCGAGGGTTAAAACGTTATTGTTCGGAACCAAGTCTTTTTCTTCAATTTCGGCGGTGAAAATACGAATGTGGCGTGTTGTCGATTTGAGAAACATAGCTAAAAATTTAAGTCTCCGAAACAAACAGATAGGCGATCGATCGGGCCGGTGCGGGAACAGAGGGTTCGGGCAAACGGCACTCTCAACTTCATCATTATTGTAAAGCTGCGTTACATATTGGCTCAACCGCTGTCGGGTTCGCTGTCGCCGACCCTAACTTCATGCGATCGCGCCCCAAAGCGTCTATCCTTGTAACTGAAGTGAGTCACTGAGCTAGAGTACTGAGGAAGTCGGTGTGAAAGATCCGTTCGTTCGGCAGTCTCATCGAGTCGACCCGGCCGATAACATCGTCCAACAAGCCCGCCAAGGTAGTATTGCAGCGATCGTACAGGTTCTCAACGACAACCTGACGGAGTCTGGCCTGCGAACGCGGGCGGTGTTTGCGGACGGATGGCTACAGCTCTTATGCGAATCTCCGAACGCCGATTGCCTCGAACGAGAGGAGGTCGTCGAACAAGTTCGCACTCTCCTCGAAGAAATTTCACCGCGCAACATTCGCCGAGTCAACCTCAATTGTCGCATCGCCCGCGAAGAACAACTGCTCTGGCTCGAGGAGATCGAACGCGACCCGGAAAACCAGCTCTTGTGGTCGCAACAGCTCGTGTTACGCCGACCGAATCCGATCGCACAGCTTGTTGACAGTCTGAAATCGACTCGAGGACGCCGAAAAGTGGCGCTTCCGAAAAAGCTTCCCGTTTCGATGCCGACGCGACCGCGCGATCGCCTGCAACAAGGCTTGATTTTTGGCTTCGTGGTGAGCTTGCTCCTCGTGTTCGGGTTGAACTGGCTGTACCAGCGGACGCGATCGACCGCCTCAGATCCTCCTGAAACGACTTCCCCAACGCCTACACCGTCGCCGACAGTTCCCGCACCGCCCGATCCGTTTACGCAAGCGGTTCGTCTGGCCGAGCAAGCCTCGATCGACGGTCAAACGGCGGCGACTCGGGCTGAATGGCTCGATTTGGCGGCGAAATGGCAACGAGCGGCGGATTTGATGGCACAGGTTCCCTCAGACGACCCTCGCTATACGACGGCGGCCGATCGCGTTGAAGTGTACCGCCAAAACAGTCGCGTGGCTCAACAACAGGCCGAGCAAACCCCCCAGTAAGCTCGCGATCGAGATTTTATGGGAAAATACTATTGACTTTTTTGTTGTTATGTGGTATTAGAGCGCTACATCGCCCGTTTGTTCGCTTCGATCGCCTCACTGTAGCGACCGAGTTTCTCCAAGGCAATGCCTTTGTGAATCCAGGCATCTTTCGCCGACGGTTGCAGTTCCAACACTTTATCCCAACCGGCGTTGGCATCTTCCCACCGTTGCAGTTGTTGCAGAGCTAAGGTGCGCGTCCACAGCAGCAGCAAATCGTTCGGATATTTTTCCAAGCCGCGATCGCAACTGGTCACGGTCTCGTCGAACTGCCCCAACTCCCGTAAAATACGGCTGCGTTGCTGCCAAACCTCGAGGCGATCGGCATCGGCGTCGAGGGCGCGATCGAGGAATTTCAACGCGGCGTGAAGGTTTCCCGCATCGTACTGCTGGAGGGCTTGGCGATATAACGTATCGACTCGCTCGGGATCGTCGGCCGCCGCTGGGGTTTCCGATTCCTTCACCTTCGTCGGTTCGGCTGGAGGGGCGTCGGTTTCGGCCGCATCCAACCCGAGGGCGCGATTGTTGGATTCGATCGCCTCTTCGTAGCGGCCTAACTTTTGCAGAGCGACTCCCTTATTAATCCACGCATCGCGGAAATAGGGATCGAGTTCGAGGGCTTGGTCCCAACTTTCAACCGCTTCGTCCCATCGTTCCATCGCCCCGAAGGCCACGCCGCGACGGAACCAAATTTGAGCGTCGTTGCGATCGAGATCGAGCGCCTTATCCCAGGCGGCCAGCGCCTCCTCCCAACGTCCTAAATCCAATCCCAACGCCACACCTTTGTTAATCCACGTTTGAATATCTTTCGGATTGAGTTCTAAAGCTTTATCCCAACTGGCAAGGGCGGCTTCGAGCTGTTTTAGCTCCTGTTGCAGATCTCCCAAATGTCCCCAGACATCGGCATTTCCCGGATCGAGCGCCGCTGCCTTTTCGTAGGCGGCCAGGGCTTCGGACGAGCGTTTGAGTTCGGCCAGGGCGTCGCCGCGACCGATCCAGGCGCGAATCAGGTTGTTATCTAACGCCAACGCGCGATCGAAGGCCAGCAAAGCAGCATCGAAGCGATCGCCTTTTAACTGCTCTTTTCCACGAGAGATCCAGCGGCGAGCTTCCTCGTCCGGAGATTCTCCCCGCGTGGCGGGTGTAGGGGAAGGCGTCGTCACTCGAGCGTCTGGGGAAACCTCCTCCGAGCGATCGGATCGCTCGGGTTCGCTGGAACGGGCGAGCAACTGGTGTCCGATGTTTCCCGCCAACAACGCGACGGGTCGAGAACTGCGATCGCTCAACTGCACCATCCGACGCCCCAACTCCGCTTGAGGCGTTTCGTCCTGAGTCCGAGCGTTTCCGAACTGGCGCAACCACGCCATCCAGCGATCTTCCGACGCGCGATCGGCCAGTGCGTCAAAGAAGCGATCGATCTTCACCCGATCCCATCCTTGACTGACACCGTCGAGAAGCTGCAAGAAATAAAACTCGCATTCCGCATCGCTCAAAGGCGTTTGACCGAGGGCGTCACGGTCTGCCTGTTGAGGAGCGCTTCCCCCGAACAGCCGCCGAAAAAAGTTCGCTATCGCCTGTACGATCCGCCTAAGCATTCGCCGTCCCTATAATTCAACACAATTCGACGTTTTTGATTGTACGTCTTCGGCTCTTTGTTGCAGAGGTGAAAAGGGAAGAGTGGGAATTCTCCTCATCCCATCATCTTCTCACGGGTGACGGGTGACGGGTGACGGTAAAACCTCCCCCTCTCCCCTGCTACCCTACAACTTCGTACCGCATTCAGGACAGAAGTGGTTGGTCGAAGCGTTTTTCGCGCCGCAGTGGGGGCAGTACATCAACTCGACCGCTCGATCGAGAACTGTTCGTTCGGGCAATCCCAACATTTGCGAGTTGTTCTTACCCGGTGCCACCATCGGATAGCAGTTTTCCGTTTTGTGAACGCGAACGTCGAGAACCACCGGGCCGTCGTGAGCCAACATTTCCGCGATCGCGCCTTCGAGTTCGTCGCGATGCTCGATCGTGATGCCCTTGAGACCGTAGGCACGGCACAGCAACTCGATATCGGGCATTCCCACTTCTAAATTAGAAGACGAATAGCGCTCTTCGTAGAAGGTTTGCTGCCACTGACGCACCATGCCCTGCCAACCGTTGTTGATAATTACGGTCTTCACGTTAATACCGTATTGAGCGATAGTCCCGAGTTCTTGCAGGTTCATTTGGAAGCTGCCGTCACCGCTAATGCAAATGACTTCACGGTCGGGTAAGGCCACTTTCGCGCCCATCGCAGCCGGAACGCCGTATCCCATCGTCCCCAACCCCGCGCTGGAAATCCACTGACGGGGACCGTTTTTGAGGAACTGCGCCGCCCACATTTGATGTTGTCCCACGTCGGTCGTGTAGTAGGCATCCGGTGCTTGACAGGCGAGTTCGACGATAACCTCTTGCGGGGCGAGAATGTCGTCGTAACGAGGCACGGTCAGGGGATAATCGGAGCGCCATCGGTCGATGCGATCGCGCCAGGCTTGAGTTTGACTGGGATCGCCGGCCACGCCCAACTCTTTGAGGCGGCGCAACACATCCAGCAGCACTTGGCGCACGTCTCCGACGATCGGCACGTTGGGGGCGCGGTTTTTACCCACTTCAGCCGGGTCGATGTCGATGTGAACGACTTGGGCGCGGGAGGCGAACTCGTCGAGTTTTCCGGTGACGCGATCGTCGAAGCGAGCGCCGATGGCCAGCAACAAGTCGCACTCGCTCACGGCAAAGTTCGCGTAAGCCGTGCCGTGCATTCCCAACATTCCCACAGACAAGGGGTGCTGTTCGTCGAAGGCTCCTTTCCCCATTAACGTCGTGGTGACGGGAATTTGGAAATATTCGGCCAGTTCCAACAGTTCGGCGTGGGCCCCGGCAGCGATCGCGCCACCGCCAACGTACATCAAGGGGCGTTCGGCATTGCGAATCAGGGCGATCGCCTGTTCGATCTGACGGGGGTTGCCCTTGACGGTGGGGCGATATCCCGGCAACTTCAACGAACCGGGTTCGATGGGAACGTAATCGCACTCGGCCAGTCCCACGTCTTTCGGCACGTCGATCAACACCGGCCCGGGACGACCCGTACTGGCGATGTGGAAGGCTTCGGCTACGATCCGCGCCATATCGGCCGGGTCGCGCACCACGTAAGAATGTTTGACGACGGGCAGCGTAATGCCAAAAATATCAGTTTCTTGGAAGGCATCGGTGCCGATGGCGTTGCGCGGCACTTGTCCGGTGACGACCACCATCGGAATCGAGTCCATGTGGGCGGTAGCAATCCCCGTCACCAGGTTGGTCGCACCCGGCCCCGAGGTTCCGAAGCAGACCCCCACTTGACCCGTGGCGCGGGCGTAACCGTCGGCGGCGTGGGCGGCACCTTGTTCGTGGCGCACCAGAATATGTTGTATTTCCCCTGCCGCTTCAAAGCGGTAGAGTTCGTCGTAAATGGGAAGGATCGCACCACCGGGATAGCCGAAAATATGTCGAACGCCGTGGCGCTTTAAACTATCAATTAAGGCATACGCGCCCGTGACGCGCTTAACAGCCACTCTTTGCAATTGCACGACAGGAACCTCTCGAAATACTCGAAAAACGGATGAATACAATAACAGTTTATTGACATCCTCCCGGCGCTAAGGCTTCGCGTATAGCGCGGGATTCCTAAACCTCACGATTTAGGTTCCTGCTTCTTTCCCCTTCGACTACCCTTCGACAAGCTCAGGGCGGTGCGCTCAGGGGTTTTTCGCAGTTGCTCTCCAGAACGATGTCTTTCAAGTCTTACACTCGCTCCACAGGCTGTAACGGTGTGTCCCACCGCCAAGAGATTCTTTGCGGCATTGATGTCCCGATCGTGAACCGTCCTACATTTCGGACAAGTCCACTCTCTGACACTCAACGGCATCGAATCAGCTTTGTGTCCGCAACTCGAACACAGTTTACTGCTCGGAAACCATTTATCTACCTTGACGAGAGTTCGTCCGTACCACTGGCATTTATAGTCCAGTTGGTTAACCAACTCTCCCCACGCACAATCACAGATGTGTTTGGCAAGTTTGTGATTTCTCACCATCCCCTTCACCGACAAGTCTTCCACCACGATGGTTTGGTTTTCGCGCACCAAGCGGGTTGTCAGTTTGTGCAGGTAGTCGCTCCGAGAATCTTTAATTTGTTCGTGAATTTTGGCAACCTTACAACGCGCTTTATCTCGATTTCGAGATCCCTTCATCTTGCGAGACAAGGCTTTCTGGGCGCGTCTCAAGCGTCTGTAGTGCTTCGTCAAATGGCGGGGATTCTCCACTTTTTCACCGTCGGAAGTGATGGCAAGATGAGTGATACCCAAATCGACACCGATACTTTTCTCGGACTGGGGAAGCGGTTTGATGGTATTGTCATCTACCAAGATAGAGATGTGCCAACGTCCCGAGGGAGAGAGTCGTACCGTGACGGTAGAGGGTTCCGCTCCTTTAGGGAGTTGACGACTCCATCGGATGTCGAGCGGAACTTGACATTTTGCCAAATACAGAGAACCGTCTCGCCAACGAAATGCCGATCTAGTGAAAGAAGCACTCCCCCCATTCCGTTTCTTCTTGAAACGGGGATACTGAGTGCGTCCGGCGAAAAAGTTGGCATATCCCTTATCGAGATAGCGCAATCCTTCTTGAAGCGGGACAGCCGAGACTTCACCAAGAAACTGCAACTCCTCTTCTTTTTTCCATTTCGTCAACATCTTCGAGGTTTCGCGATATCCCACTTTCTCCTGTCGCTCTTTCCACGCCTGCGATCTCGCGGCCAACGCTTTGTTGTAGACGAGCCGCACGCACCCTACCGTCCGCCGCAAGAGGGACTCTTGCTCAGGAGTGGGATAAAAGCGGTATCGAAACGCTTGAAGTGTCATTTAGACGGTTTAGCTATTACTGTTTATTTTACCCAAAACCGAGGACTCGGCTATCCCGGCCGCCGCTGATGCTTTGCATACAGCGCGGGGCTTCCCGCCGAGGGAGCTAACGTCAAGTTCGACGTTCGACGGACATTTAAGATAAATTCAAGTTTATCGGGAATCTCGATAAAATAACAACGAATGTCTTTTTTGAGTTAAAGAATTTAAATAATGAGCGATCGAACGTCCGAACCGACGGGAAAGCGCCCTCGTGCCGCTCGCAACCTCAGTGAAGAAAAATATCAGCGTTTGGTTGCCGAGGCTAAAGCCCCCTATCGGGGTTTTCGCCTGTTCGTGTACTTCGCCTTCGCTGCGTCGGGAGTTATCGGGGCGGTGGTATTCTTGGCGCGTTCGCTGACGGGGCGCGACCTGAGTTCGGATTTGCCCAATTTCGCTCTACAGTTAGGGGTGATTGCCTTGATGGTGTGGTTGGTTCGCCTCGAAACGCGATCGCAGACGAGAGGGGGAGAGGGGGCGTCTTCAGGGAAGAGTGAAGAGTGAAGAGTGGAAAATCGATCGCCTATGTGGTCAGGGTTGCGTCGAAAAAGGTTGCTGTGGTTGAGTTTGAGCGTGGTGGCATCCCTGGCGATGGCGTCGGTCGTCGTGCGCGAAGGGATCGGGGCTTATGTGGTTCAAGACGACGCGCGACAGCACGTTTTTTGGATGCAGCGATTTAGCGATCGCGACTTGTTCCCCAACGATCTCATCGCTGATTATTTTCAATCGGTTGCCCCGGCTGGATATACGGCATTGTACCGTGCCGCGTCGATGTTGGGACTCGATCCGTTCAGTTTCAACAAACTCTTACCGCCGATTTTAGCGGTCGTCGCTACGGTGTTTGCGTTCGGCGCGACGGTACAGTTGTTTCCCGTACCTTGGGCGGGATTCTGTACGGCTATAATTTTCAACCTCAGTCTGTGGATGAAGGACGATTTGGTGTCGGGAACGCCGAGAGCGTTTGTTTATCCGTTGTTGACGGCATTTTTATATTTTCTGCTGCGGCGAAAAACTTGGAGCGTCGCGCTTTCTGTTGTCGCCACTGGGTTGTTTTACCCGCAATACGTCCTCGTGGAAGCGGGAGTTTTGGCGTTGTACGGCGTCGAGTTTCCTCGGTTTCGCCTTCGTCGGTCTGCGATCGCCCTCGCCCTCGTCGGCTGTATGGCGGCGGTTTTGGTTCTGTTACCGTTCGTGTTCGCGACGAACGAGTTCGGCCCGGTCGTTACGTTGCAACAGGCGCAGCAGTTGGCAGATTTTTATCCGAAGGGGCGCAGTGCGTTTTTTTATGCGGATAGTTTCTATTTTTGGTTGAGTGGCGATCGCAGTGGTTTGTTGCCGGGACGAACGCCGTTAGCGTTGTGGATTGGAGCGTTACTACCCGTACTTTTGAAATTCAAAAAACAATTTTTTGATGCTAGGAAACTGCACCAATCTCAAGTATTGCTGCAATTGTTTGTTTCTGCATTGTCGTGGTTTTTATTAGCACACTTATTTTTGTTTAAACTGCATCTTCCTAGTCGATATACTCACCATAGTTTTCGTGTTTTGTTCGCCATCGCCTCGGGAATTACCATCGTTATTTTAGTTCAAGAAATTTGGCGGCTATCGCTTCAATTTAAGGGAGTTTATCGAATTTTGGGGCAAACGATCTCCGTCGCTTTGCTTTTTTCAGTTCTCGCCTCTCCGATCTGGCTGTCAGATTCCTTCCGAACCGCCTATCACGAAGTGGCTGAAGTGGAGTTGTACGATTTTTTAAAGACGACGCCGAAAGATAGTGTCGTGGCAGGAATTGATGGAGAAGTGAATAATATCCCAACGTTTTCTCAACGTTCGATTTTGGTGGGAATGGAATATGCAATTCCCTATCATCGTGGCTATTATGAAATTATCAAGAAACGAGCGATCGACCTCATTCGCGCTCATTATAGTTCGGATTTATATTTTATTCAAAAGATCGTAAAATCGTACGATATCGATTATTGGGTAGTTGCCAAAAACGATTTTTCGGAAGCGTATTTAGAACAAAATTATTGGCTCGAAAAAATTGAAGAGTCGAAAATGAAGGACGATCCGCTAGTTCGAGCAGTCGCAGACGTGTTTGAATCGGTGAAAGCGGGGCAAATGGCAGCGTTACAATCGCAGCTCGATCGCTGCTCGGTGTTTGAGTCGAATCGATTCGTGGTGTTGGAGAGCAATTGTATTGTAGGCAATTCACCACAGAGACACAGAGGACACGGAGAATTCTGAGAAATTTACGATAAATTGCGACTGGAGAAGTGTCGGGAGAACGTCAAAACAATATCCACCACACCGCCACTGCAACCGCTAAGCCAACCATCCACCAGATGCGGGAGACGACTACCCACAACCAAAACCGAAAGCGCAAATCCCAGAGAAATCGCCAGCGTTGGCGGTTGTGGGAAGCAGGGTTACGTTTGTCGCTGTACCACTGTTGTTTTCGGTGAACCGAGCCGTGACAGCGGCGACACAGGGGAACCACATCCCAACCGGGAATTTCCCGTCCGGCGATTTTACCTCGGAAGTCGCGATAGCGGAGATGGTGGACGGCTTCGGCTTTGTGAAAGGGATTGAGAACGCAACGATCGCGGGCGAGTTCTCGGGTTTGGCGGGCGATCGTTTGCCATTTTCCAGTGTAACGGGCTTTAAATTTGTCGCGTCGGCGCGATTTCTTGGGTTGCGATCGAGACGGTCGGGTCATAGCTTTAGCATTATGCCGTTCGATGGCGCGATCGCCCAAGCTCGTCTCTCCCCACTCGGGCGAAACTCCTGCGTCCCGAAAACGTCTAAAAGATTAAGCTAAGTATTAAAAGACGTGAGGAATCGATCGCTATGAGAATACAGAAATATGGCGCGATCGCCGCTCTGATGACGGTGTTTTTCTGGGAACTTCCCGCTCGAGCCGTCGATTATGACGACCTCGATCGCCTCTACCGAACGGGAAATTGCGTCCGCTGCGACTTGCGCCGGGCGAATTTGGAAGAGGCCGATTTACGCAACGCCGATTTGCGAGAGGCTGATTTACGAGGCGCAAACTTGGAAGACGCCAACCTACGGGGTGCGAACCTACGGGATGCGAACCTACGCGATGCAGACGTGCGCGGGGCGGATTTTCGCAACGCCGAGTTACGGGGAATTCGCCTCGACGGGGCGCGAACTCGCGACGCTCGAGGTTTGGGACGGTATATCGATGACGACGACGACGATTATACGTCGAGTCGCGCTCGGGCTGCGGTGAACCGACTCTATCAAGAGGTGTTGGGACGCGACGCAGATTCGAGAGGGTTGCGCGAGTACGCCAGGGAATTAGAACGCGGAATGGCCTTGAGCGAAATTCGGGAAGATTTAGCCCGCAGTGAGGAAGCTCGCGATCGCATCCGTCAAATGTATCGGGAAATTCTAGGGCGAGACGCCGATCGCGACGGGTTGCGTCACTACCGCGAACGGCTCATCGACGGTTGGAGTCTCGATCGCATCCGTCAGGATCTCGCCGACAGCGACGAAGCTCGCGATCGAGGTCGCCGTCGTTAACTGTTGTTGCGAACCGATCGCCATGCGATCGCGTTACTCTAAAAAAAACGCAATCTGACGGAATTGAAAACCCATGCGACTATTACACACGATGCTCCGAGTCGGAAACCTCGAAGAGTCTCTTAAGTTTTACTGCGACGTATTGGGAATGAAACTCCTGCGTCAGAAAGACTATCCCGGCGGTGAGTTTACGTTGGCGTTCGTCGGTTACGGAGACGAATCCGACCACTCGGTTATCGAACTGACCTATAACTGGGGGGTTGACAGCTACGACATCGGCGACGGTTACGGTCACATCGCCCTCGGTGTAGACGATATTTATAAGACTTGCGACGCAATTAAAGACCGAGGCGGGAAAGTCGTACGGGAACCGGGGCCGATGAAACACGGTTCGACAGTCATCGCGTTTGTTGAAGATCCCACGGGTTATAAAATCGAACTCATTCAACTGGGAACGCAAGGTTCGGCGAAGCCAGAGTCTGAGAAGCAAGCGGCTACGGCTTGATTTTGGAGGGGGAGCAAGGGAGAGGGGGAGCAAGGGAGAGGGGGAAAGGGGGAGAAAAAATAATGTTTCTCTCTCTTTTCCACTATCGTGAACGCGACTAGCGATTCATGGCTACGCAAGAGAATCGTAGCTTCCCAATCCTTCTACCAGAGAGGGAGGCGGCGCTCTCGCCTACTGCCAGGAACTTCTGCCTTGGCAGCACCCCAGGTCATTTCTGCCTGTGGGCTTGGGTTGAAATTTCTGATGCCAACTTTTTGCCCGTTCCCTACATTTATGAATCGGGTGATGCCGGGACTGACCGGTTCAGTTGTACCTTGCCAAGCGGGTCTTGTATCTACCCAGGACTCCAGAGTTCTTGTTGGGTGGGCAATAGTGCCGTACTTGGCTAACTTTGATTATAGTACATTGTTGTCCGCCGCTAACTATCGATTCACCTTACGGTCGAATCGTAGGATGCGCGGCGGTTCTTCTCAAATTGCGCCCGATTCCCCGTAGGTGTGTTTTGTGAAACGCACCTGAGAGGGTGACAACATAGCTAGACTCCCTGCCTCACAACGGATAGAGCCTCTAGCCCTCGTTAAAAATGGAGAGATTTGTGAGGCTTCAAAGTCATGAGTTCCCACATCCAATCTCTCCAGAGCCGCAGGGATTGACTGCAAGCATAACTGGATAATCCAAGGGAGAAAATACTATGATGAGGAAAACCTTGAGGGGTCAGGTCTGAACGATCCAAATAAGATTGGACGTGAGATTCAAGGAGACGCAGACCCGAACGAGTTGCTAAAATAGGCTAAAGTCATGAGAAAAATGAGCGCCAAAAGTCGCGGAGAACTGACCCGCATTGATTCGAGATTGTAACCGCCACTTTTGCAGTCTCGGAACATCATTTCGATGCCCCAACGCGCTCTGTAAATTTAGCGGACTAATTGAGCATCTGAGAGAGTGGTCAGCAATAACCAAGGTTCTTTTCCTCCTTTCCCTCGATAACGACGTTTCCAATAAACGCCGAGATTGAGAGCGCGAACCAGCTCTTCTTTATTGACACTCACGTTTTCAAAGAAGTGATACTGTCCCGGTTGAAAGCCTCGGTGTTTTAACCCACATTCCGCACTTCAAAATGTAGTATATTCGTCTGAACTGTCAAAACTTTATGCAGAAAGCTTTATCAAGATCGTAAGTAAAAATACATACTACACAAGTTGTTGAAAATCAATTTCAACAACTAAGGCTGCAATGTACTTTCTTCGTTAAAAATCCTGTTGTAGTATGCTTGTGGTGCAGAAAGTGGGTTTTAATAGCTTCAATACCGGCGCTAAGATTTTTTGCTGTTGCCTTAAAGAGCTACTCCCTAATTGGGGTAATAACTCCCAATAGACCGGTAAAGCATGAGTCCTTCAAATTAGAGACACCTTGACATCCTCTCCCAGCAACCCGTTTCGGGTATGCAGGGAGATTCCTTGGGTCGCCCCAAAGATTTCCTGCTTCACAGCCAGCCAACTAGAATCAGTGACCCGATCCCCCGTCGCCTCGACTCCACAGGCATTTTCGATTTGCCGTTGCCCACGGCTACAGATGAC
>NZ_JAQNCQ010000076.1:0-8625 GCF_028368005.1 Geitlerinema sp. CS-897
GGAGATGGGGAGATGGGGAGATGGGGAGATGGGGAGAAAAACGAGTAGGGGCGTAGGGTGCGTGTTTATCAGTGAAGAGTGCAGAGGGCAGAGTGTAGAGTGGGAATTTCTCTTTAACTCTTCACTCTAGACTCTTAACTCTTCCCTGAAAGAGGCGCACCGCCAATGTACACCGCCAACATACAAGGGTGTGTGACGCGGCCAGAAAATCTTGCCGACGTTAGAAAAATCTTGTGTTACCGCGTTACGCACCGCGCTCAACCAGGAAATGAAAAAACGAAAATATAACCACATTAAATTAAATTTGTCAATATATTTTCTCAATTTGTGGAGAGCCAAGCTGAAATCCACCAGAGACCGTCTATGAGATAAAACGCACCCAACGCCAACAACACTACGCTGGCAAATTTAACGATCGCCCCTGAATAGGGCAACAACAGCCGCGTTTGCTTGGCGAGTCCGGCGAACAAGCTGGCGAAAAAGACGATCGCCGAAAAGCCCAGGGCAAAACAGGCCATCGCCAACGCTCCCAAAACTGGAGACCCCGTTTCCGCCCCCGCCGCCAGGACTGCAAACATGACCGGACTGCTACAGGGAGAACTAACGAGCGCGAAAGTCAATCCGACCCCAAACGATCCCGAAATTGGCAGTTTAAGCGAAGTTTGAGGGAGGGGCAACCGAAGAACGTCCATTAAGCTCAACGCCATCACCACGACGATCGCGCCGACGGCCACGCGGACGAACCCTGCATATTGAATCAAAATGGCGGCGCCGAACGCCGAAAACAGTCCGAACGCGCTCAACATTACGACGACGCCGAGGACGAACCCCGTGGCTTTTTTGAAGGCTTCCCAACTCGAGGTAATGTCTCGGGTTCCGATGTAGCTGAGGTTGACGGGGAGCAAACCGAGAACGCAGGGGGAAATGCTGACGACTAAGCCGCCGAGAAACGACAGGGGAAGCAAAATAACGGCGCGATCGAGGGATTGTCCGTCATACCAGTCGTGATAGCGCACGCCAATGTCGAGGGCGAGGGTTTGGAGGGGTTGGAACAGGTTGGTTTGTCGAATCGCGGTAGCAGAGAGGGCGATCGCCAAGGCCAAACTGAAAAGTATCGGGTATCGCCACCGTTTCACCATCGTTCGTTGGGGTTTGTTCGAGTGGAAAAGAGATCGGTTCGATTCTCGAAAGTATCGAAAACTATGCAAACTTGCGAGATCCCTCGCGGCCGGACTCATTTGTCAGGCGAACGAGGGATCGTCTGTTTTGCGAGAAGCATCTGGCGCGACGCCGTCTGGCAGCCCACACGCGAACTCTCTATTTCTATCGTATTGGGTTCTTTCGTATTGGGTTCTTTGGCAGAATGGAGCCGAATCCGTATCCGTTGAGAGGACGCGACGAGCGATCGCCCGAGTTAGAGCGATTGCCACACTTGACGAATGGGACTGAGGACTTCTTGCTGGAGCTGACTGTTCGTGATGCTGGCTGCGGCCAAACCCGAGCGCAGGGCGGTTTCGATTTGTCGAGTCCCGCACCAGTCCCCGCAACAGACGATGGGAAGTGGTGTCGTGGCGGCCAAACAATCGCGACGCCAAGGTTGAGATGTAAACGCGTAACGCCAGCGATGAACTTGCAGGAATTCGGGTTCGGACAGCCAAGGTAGAAGATAGTTCGAGGCGCGATCGAGTAATTCGCGTCCTGGGGCTTCGGGGTTGGTGGTGTTGAGGTGCGATCGGGCGAAATCGGCGCTACTGTGAACGACGAAGACCGGTTGTTGGGTGTTTGGACGTTTGCTGCTATCGAGTCCCACCCAAGACAGATCGGTTTCGGGGGGAAAGTTGACGGACACCCAATCTGGCAGAGGGCGATCGTTGGGGTATTTGGCGATCGCGGTGATACAAGGGTTGTATTCGACCTCCGCCAAATTGTTACGGAACTCTTCAGGAAGTCCTGGCGTGTCCGCGAGGATTTCTAGGGCTTGGGGGGCGGGAACGGCGAGAATAACTGCCTTCGCCGTGAGTTCGAGGGGGGCGTCCGAGCCATCTGCCACTGCTTCTAGGGACAAATGCCAAGTGTTATCGGCTTGGGGGGTGAGCTGACAGGCGCGGCGACTGAACCAGACGCGCGTTCCCCGGCCGAGAAATTTACCGATTTCGTTCATGCCGTTGGGGGGAACGTAGTGAGGCCGGGGGGGATCTGGTATTAAGTTGCCGTCCCAACGATGGCTCGCTTCTGTCCACAGTTGCACGATTTGGCGATCGCGCAAAATTTCCAGCAGCAGAGAGACCAAACGTCCGTTTGCTTCTAAGTATCGCGCCCCAAAATCAGCTCGATGGTTTGGAATGCGCCGGGTGGCTACTCGTCCGCCAAGTCCCCGAGATTTCTCGACAACGACGACGTTGTAACCCGCTTGTTGGAGTTGTGCCGCACTGGTAAGACCGGCCAAACCTGCACCGATCGCGGCAATATCAAAAGTCATTGTACTTTTTTGGAGTTTTCTGGATCGCAATTCAATCCTAAAGGGAAGTCTGGGGTCTAGAAAACCGAAATTCTCACACAAAAAAATCCGTATTTTTTCATACATAACTCCCGTAATTTCACTCTAATTCTAGAAGTTAGTTTAGAAGCTTTCGTGGTTTTTACTTATTCGTAGATCGTCCCGAACGAATTTTGTGTTGTATATTCGCACACAAAATAATTCTTGTTATAGAAAACTGCCAAAAAACTTAAAGCTGTCCGTGCAAAACGTGTTTTGAAATCTTATTTTTTAATAACATTATTGACGCAAATTAAATTATTTTGATTTATTTAATTTGATTTTTTAACAAAAAAGCGATCGCATCTAACAATAACAATATTGTGCTACAATCAAAAAATATTATCAATATTCATGATTCTGTTTAGTTTGTTTTGTTTGACAGCAATCAACATTATTTTTATGGATTTATTTTCAAGATAGACTCATAAAGAAAAGTACTCATAAAAAACCTATTTCAAAAATATAGCAGTATGAACTCGTTTGCGGATAGTTTTCAACATAAATCATTGTGGTATAGGGTTTTCAGTCGATCTGTTTCCGCAAACCATTTAGGATTGCTATATCGTCAATATTACATCTTATTTTTTATTTTTAATTTCCAACAAATTAACTACCATACCATTCCTAAAAAAATCTCGTTTTTTGTTTTTGTCTGTCATGAAATTTTGAAATTTAATTCTATCAACAGAGGCATCGTCGGTCGATCTCCGAGCAGCCATCGATATTCAAGCAAGAGTTAAGCCATACAACGAGTCGAATCCTGTCAACAGATCGGCGAGAAAATCATCCAAACTCGAGTCGATTGTAGCCCGTAGGATGAAGCGACTCCGAACTAATTTGCTCGTAGATCGTTTAAATCGAGATTAATATAGCAACCCTAAATCAGTTGTGTAATAAAATTGAGACAAAAAGGGAATCGGGAACGAGGAACGGGGAACGGGGAATCAGATTTTTTCTGGTGTTTTAATTTTTGACGACTCATTTGGGACTGCTATAGACTGCAAAATCGGAATTCGATCGGGCAGAACCGAAGTAGCAGTTGCCAACGAACTCATCAAACTTAGCGTTAAACTTAGCATTCCCAAATCTGACATCGTTTTCGTCTTCGATCGCACCGAACATCGTAAATACACTGACTTCGCCGTTAGCTAGAAGTGTTCCCGCCCATCGCGGTACACTGTTTCGAGCGTGTCGGGACGTTCAGTCTTGTGCCGCATTCGTCGTACACCTCCCATCGTTCACTCGAATCAAGGCAATGCCTACGTTTCTCTTAGAAGTCGGAACCGAAGAACTCCCCGCCAGCTTTGTGGAAGGGGCGATCGCGCAATGGAAAGAACGCATTCCCCCCAGTCTCGCCGAAGCCTTTATCGAACCGGAGGCGGTGGAAGTGTACGGAACACCTCGCCGTCTTGCGGTGGTTCTGCGGAACCTCCCCGACAAACAGAGCGATCGCACCGAAGATATCAAAGGCCCCCCAGTCAAAGCCGCCTACAAAGACGGACAACCCACAAAAGCCGCTGAAGGCTTCGCCCGCAAACAACAAGTCTTCCTTGAGGATCTCGAAATTCGCGACACGGAAAAAGGCGAGTTCGTTTTCGTTCGCAAACAGATTCCCGGTCGTCTGACTGCTGACATCTTAAAAGAACTGGTTCCCCAGTGGATCTTCAAGCTGGAAGGAAAGCGCTTCATGCGCTGGGGTGATGGCGACGTGCGCTTCCCCCGTCCGATTCGCTGGCTGGTTGCCCTTCTCGACGATACCGTGTTACCCCTCGAAGTCGTCAGCGGTTCTGAAACGACAACGAGCGATCGCATTTCCTCGGGACATCGCGTGTTACACCCGGAACCCGTTGCGATCGCCACCGCCTCAGAGTACACCGACATCCTGCGTCAAGCGTACATCGAAGTCGATCCCGAACGTCGGCAACGTGCGATCGTCGAAGGAATCCACGCCGAAGCCCAAAACCTGGGTGGCGTCGCCGACATCCCCGCCGATTTGTTAGCTGAAGTGGTGCATCTGGTGGAATATCCCACCGCCGTTACCGGGAAATTCGACGAAGACTTTCTCATTTTGCCCCCGGAAGTAATTACGACGGTGATGGTGTCTCACCAACGGTATTTTCCGGTTCTCAATGCCGAGAATCCCAAGGAACTGTTGCCTTATTTCATCACCATTTCCAACGGCGATCCGGCGAAATCCAGTATTATCGCCGCCGGGAACGAACGGGTGATTCGGGCGAGATTGGCAGACGGCGAGTTTTTCTATAAAGCCGATTGCGAGAAACCCCTCGAAACAATGGTTCCGAAGTTGGAAGCGGTGACGTTTCAAGAGGATTTGGGAACCGTTAAAGATAAGGTCGATCGCTTGACAAAAATTGGCGATCGCATCGCCGAAGAATTGCAAGTCTCTGACGCAGCGAAAACGAAAATACGTCGCGCCGCCTACCTCTGCAAAGCCGATCTCGTCAGTCAGATGGTGTACGAGTTTCCTGAATTGCAGGGGGTAATGGGGGAAAAATACGCCCTCGTCAGCGGTGAAGATGCAGAAGTGGCCAAAGCCATTTTCGAGCATTATCTTCCTCGTGGAGCTGACGATATGTTACCGGGAACGCTTACCGGACAAGTTATCGGTTTAGCCGATCGCATCGATACCCTGGTGAGTATTTTTGGCTTGGGAATGTTGCCCAGCGGTTCGTCCGATCCCTTTGCCTTGCGTCGGGCGGCGAATGCGGTTGTAAATATTATCTGGGCAGCGAATTTGGAATTGAATCTCGATCGCCTGTTGCAAAGTGCGGTTTCTGACTTCCAACAAGCACACCCCGACACCTCGCCGGAATTGCTGTCGCAACTGCAAGAGTTCTTCTTACAACGGATTCAAACGCTGTTGCAAGACGACAAAGGCATCGATTACGATTTGGTTAATGCGGTATTGGGCGAGAGCGATCGCGAATACACCGAACGGGCGTTAACAGATTTACTCGACGTGCGCGATCGAGCCGAATTTCTGCAAGCCATTCGCAACGACAACAGCCTCGATACCATTTACGAAACCGTCAACCGTTCCGCACGTCTCGCCACGAAAGGAGATCTCGACACGCAGCAACTCAACCCCGAACCCGTCATCAACCCCGACTTGTTCGAGTCGCCGTCGGAACAAGCGTTTTACGAGGCGTTGGTGCAGTTGTTACCCCGAACCGAAGCCGCCCAGGAAGAGCGGAATTACCGCCAACTCGTGGAAGCGTTAGGGGAAATCGCCCCCACTGTCAGCGAATTTTTCGACGGGGAAACCAGCGTGTTGGTGATGGCGGAGGATGAAGCGGTGAAATGCAATCGCTTGAATCTGTTGGGGCTGTTGCGAAATCACGCTCGCGTACTAGCAGATTTTGGTGCGATCGTCAAGGGCGCGTAAATCTTTGTATTAACCGAACATTAGCAGAACCCCGCAATCTCCGAGATTGCGGGGTTCTAGCCGATAACATCCATTCTTTAGACATCTCCAAAACTCTCAGGAGTTACGCAGTTGAGTAGGAGAGAGGGTAAAACAGAGGAATGAATCCTCCAAAATACACAGCCTTCGATTACATCAACTTCCTCATTGGGACTCAGAAGGCCTATAGCTGTAGCGAAGCCGAGCGAGTTCACCCAACGAGCGAAAACGCTCCCTCCCATGATGCCATCACCCGTATGTTGCATCGTCTCGAGCCAAATCCAGATTCCTTGTGGCAAGAAGCACAAGCCTTCGTGCAGAGAAACCGAGGTATTCTCGCCCTTGACGACACCATGCTGGATAAGTTCTACGCTTAACGCATGGAGTTGGTGGCTCGGCAGTGGTCGGGGAAACACAAGCGGGTCGTCAAAGGGATTAACCTGACAAGCCTATTGTGGTCGGATGGGGATAAACACATTCCCTGTGACTACCGGCTCTACGAGAAAGCCGTCGATGGGGCTACCAAAAACGACCACTTTCGAGCTATGTTAGCCACAGCTTGAAAGCGGGGGTTCAAACCCGAGTGTGTGATTTTCGACAGTTGGTTCAGCAGTTTGGCAAATTTCAAGCTCATTTCCCAATACGGTTGGACTTGGCTGACCCGGCTCAAACGCAATCGTTTGGTCAATCCTGATGGGACGGGTAATCACTGGCTTCAACTTAAGGGCTGGAAGCCCCTCCAACACAGTAACATTAAGGGATAGGCGCACTTGAGGAGGTCAGTCGATGTCTCGTGGTCGCCCCTGGTCAGATGCCAATCCGGATTTACGCCGTCGTTGTCACGTCCCCAGTCCGGAGGTCAAAGAAATTGAAAGCTTGCTATTGAAGAGTCTCACCCCCGGAAGTTTTAAACCCCTAAAAGGACAATTGGGAAATCATGGCAAGCCGATGCGAGACCGCTTATTAACGCTACCGGTCATGGTAGCGATCGTTTTAAGCTTGGTCTATCGAAACATTCCCGGCTTGAGCGAACTCTGTCGAGTCTTGAAGCAAGAAGGATTGTTATGGGTGCCACCAATGCCAATCAGTGTTGAAGCCCTACACCTTCAACTCACAGGTTTGCATCCCAAAGCGTCCCCATCTATGGCAACCTGAAAAATAACGTCTCGTTGCGATCGACGAACTTCACAGGATCTATGCAAACACTGCCAACTCCTACCCAAAGCCCCGAAATCCCCGCCGCGTTCGACACCACCATCCATCGCCGCAAAACCCGTCCCGTTCGGGTGGGAAACGTCACCATCGGCGGTGGACACCCCGTCGTCGTGCAATCGATGATTAACGAAGACACGATGGACCTCGAAGGAGCGGTGGCCGCCATTCGCCGCCTTCACGAAATCGGGTGTGAAATCGTGCGCGTCACGGTTCCCAGCATGGCGCACGCCAAAGCCTTAGCCGATATCAAACAAAAACTTCGCGATACCTATCAAGACGTTCCCCTCGTCGCAGACGTTCACCACAACGGCCACAAAATCGCCCTCGAAGTCGCCAAGCACGTGGATAAAGTTCGCATCAATCCCGGCTTGTACGTCTTCGAGAAACCAAAATCCGATCGCACGGAATACACAAAAGCCGAATTTGAGGAAATCGGCAGCAAAATCCGAGAAACCCTCGAACCCTTGGTGGTATCTCTGCGAGACCAAGGAAAAGCCATGCGGATCGGCGTCAACCACGGTTCTCTGGCCGAACGGATGCTGTTTACCTATGGCGACACCCCCGAGGGGATGGTGGAATCGGCCTTAGAATTTCTCCACATTTGCGAGTCCCTCGACTATTACAACCTCGTCATCTCCCTCAAAGCCTCTCGCGTCCCCGTTATGCTGGCCGCCTACCGCTTGATGGTTCGACGCATGGACGAGCTTAGCATGGACTATCCCCTCCACCTCGGCGTCACGGAAGCCGGAGATGGGGAATACGGACGCATCAAATCCACCGCAGGCATCGGAACCCTCCTGGCTGAAGGGATCGGCGACACGATTCGCGTGTCTCTCACGGAAGCCCCCGAAAAAGAAATTCCCGTCTGTTACAGCATTCTGCAAGCGTTGGGATTGCGAAAAACGATGGTCGAGTACGTCGCGTGTCCCTCTTGCGGTCGGACGCTCTTTAATTTAGAAGAGGTTCTCCACAAAGTTCGCGAAGCAACGAAACATTTAACGGGATTGGATATTGCCGTGATGGGTTGTATCGTGAACGGTCCGGGCGAAATGGCCGATGCCGATTACGGGTACGTCGGCAAACAACCCGGATTTATTTCGCTCTATCGCGGTCGCGAAGAAATTAAGAAAGTTCCTGAAGATCGGGGTGTTGAAGAGTTGATCGATCTCATTAAAGCTGACGGCTGTTGGGTCGATCCTTAACCGAGACCTTCCACAACCCATCCGTTTTCAGATCGATGGTGGAGACGCACCTTCATCTTTCTCGGGTCTAGCCGCTATCAAGATCCGTCGCAGTACTCCGCCTAGACCGCGAAGCGGTTAGGGGGTGGTGAAGCGGCGGTGAGTTGAGGTGCGTCCCCTGAACAATGCGATAGCGAGAGAAGGGGATAGCGCCGAAACGAGCAATCAAATATAATTGATAAGGTGGTAACACGCTGAAAACATAC